>JAEUUR010000383.1 GCA_016787465.1 Saprospiraceae bacterium
CGAAGGCGGGTGGTGTCGTTTTGGGTGAAAATAGCGGCCGCAAAGCTTCCCTTGTTTTCAATAAATTCGCAGCCTTTGTATTCAACGTCGGCTTTAAACCCATTGCTGGCTGCGCCGCCGCCCTGTGTTGCCAGGTTGTCGCGGAAGGTGCAATTTTCAAAAGTTCCGTAGCAACCGATGCCATAATTGGCGATGGCGGCAGCGTAGTTCCCCCGGTTGGCCTGAAATAAACTATTAGAAACCAGGAAAATGGTAGTATCGCCGTTATAAATGGCCGCGCCGGAACTTGGCGCCACATTGTCTTTAAATTCGCAGTCGGTTACGGTGTAATTGGTACGGTTGTTCCAAAACGTAGCGCCGTAATCAGTGTTGATGTTTTTTTCAAACAAACAGCCTTCCAAACTGAATGAGCTGTCGAACTCGCGGCCGTTGCAATAAATAGCAGCTGCGTTCGGCGCGTAATTTTCTCTGAAAATGGTGTTTTTAAGGTTAAAAGATGCTTGCCAGCCGTAGATGCCTGCACCGCCGAAACTGGTGGCCGTATCCTGCTCAAACAAACAATGATCGATAACGACCAAATCGCCGCCGTCGCGGTTGTCGATGTACATACCGGCGGCATTGGCAGCTTTGTTGCCGCGAAAAATGGAATTGGTGAGTGAAAAAGTAGCCTGCCAGCAGAACATACCTGCGCCGAAATTCTCACCGGCATTGTTCTTTTCAAACAAACAACTGTCAATTTGTACATTGAGTGTGCCGCTTGGATACAAAGCACCCCGGTTGACTGTATTTGTTTTGAACACACATTTTTTAATCGTAGCGCCGTTGGTGTTGCGCAGGAAAAAAGCGCCCGACGTCTCTGCTTTGTTGTTTTGAATCAGGCAGTTTTCCACCACACAGCCGTTGCTCAAAGCGTCGAGTGCGGCAATCGCAGCGCCCGTATCACCGAAGTTCTGCTCAATCACGCAGTTGCGCACGGTTGATTTGGTATAGATCAGGATACCACCGCCGCGCCGCGACAAATCCGGGTTACCCGTACCGAGCAAGGTATGGCCGTTGCGAATGGTAAAGCCGTCGACCACCACGCCCGGATTTGAACTCAGTTCGATGCAAGTTACCACGTGTTGGGAGTTGTCTGAGCGGTTGTCGGTGAAATTGCCCGGAATGTCATCACCATTGATATCGCCGCTTAGAATTGTCGGATTGGCTGCAATATTCCGTTGGTTTAGGCTGGATTCTGTTCCTGCAAAACCTCCATACAATTGCATACCATCTGCCACGGGAAAGGTGTAATCGGAAGATGCGGTGGGCTTGTAGGTGCCGGCAGCCACCCAAATGGTTTGCCCCGGGGAAGCAACGCTAAGCGCCTGCTCAAGGGAAGTGTAAGCATTCGCCCACGAAGCACCGTTGTTAGCGCCCGATGCGTTGTGCTTCACATAAATGGTTTGAGCGTTCAAGCTCCAACCAAGTAATAACATCAAAATTGGAAATATTCTTTTCATTCGATACAATTTGATTGATAAATGTTTGATCGGTTAAATATCTCATTTTGTTCTAAAAACCTGTACATGTAACCGATCAAAAAGTAAGAAACGGACACAAAATGCAGGTTTTGGCGACCGGATGAAAAATTCAACTGCGGATTTGTGGTTGAAATCATTGTACTTTCCCCCAAAATTTTCCAGTATGCGCTTACTCCTTTCTATTGTTTTCTTCTTCTGTTTTTTTCTTGACCTGCGGGCTCAAAAACCTGCCACACTCGATTATTACCTGCCAAACATTTCATACGATCCGGCTATCCCGACACCCGCTTCCTTTCTGGGCTATGAGGTAGGAGAATGGCACACCTCACACGACCAGCTGATCAATTACATGCGCGCGCTCGATGCTGCAAGCAACCGGATTTCGCTTCAGGAATACGGACGATCGCATGAAAACCGACCTTTGCTTTGCCTAACCATCACCGCACCGGAAAATTTTTCCAACCTCGAACGAATTCAACAAGAACGGCAACAACTTGCCAATCCGGATCAGAGCGACAAAGTGGATCTGAAAAACGCGCCTGCCGTATATTACATGGGTTACTCCATTCATGGAAATGAAACCAGCGGCAGCCATGCCGCACTGCTTGTTGCCTATTATTTAGCTGCCGGAAAATCAGCAGAAATTGAAACACTACTAAAAAACACTGTCATTCTGTTCGATCCCTGTTTCAACCCCGATGGCATGCAGCGGTTTTCTTCCTGGATCAACAGCCACAAATCAAAACACAATTCACCCGACCCTTCAGGCGACGAATACAACGAACCCTGGCCGCGCGGCCGCACCAACCATTACGGCTTCGATCTGAACCGCGACTGGCTGGTAGCCCAACAACCCGAATCCGTCGGTCGGGTTGCCTTGTTCCAGCAATGGCGGCCGAATGTGTTGACAGATCACCATGAAATGGGCAGCAATGCTACCTTTTTCTTTCAACCAGGTGTTGCGAGCCGGGTAAATCCAATCACGCCAGCCCGCAACCAGGAGCTGACCGCAAAAATCGCCACGTATCATGCGCGGCTGTTGTCGGAGAAACAGGTGTTGTTTTACACCGGTGAAAACTTCGACGACTTCTACTACGGCAAAGGTTCCACCTATCCGGATGCGCAGGGCTGTATTGGCATACTGTTCGAACAAGCAAGCAGCCGGGGTACCGCCCAGGAAACCGACAACGGGCTGCTGACATTTCCATATTCCATTCGAAACCAGGTATTTGCCTCCCTTTCTTCCCTGCAGGCGGTAGCGGAAATGCGGCAGGAACTGAATACCTACCTGAAAGAGTTTTACCGCAGCGCAGTGCAAGAGGCCGCAAAAGCCGAAGTGAAAGGATATGTTTTTGCAGATGGTGATTTACCTGCCCGCGTATTCCTGGAGTTGTTGGGCCGCCATCAAATTCAAGCTTTCAACCTGACTACAGACTTTAAAAGCGGCGGGGCAACTTATTCCGCCAGAAATGCCTTTTATATTCCCTGCCAGCAACCGCAATACCGCCTCATTCGTGCTATTTTTGAACGACCAACCCAATTTCAGGACAGCATTTTTTACGACATTTCCGCCTGGACGCTCCCCGATGCCTTCGGGCTTCAATGGGCGCCAGTCAAAGATGCCGGAGGCTTTAAATATACAGAGGATTTATCGCTGGTATCCTTACGTCCGCCCTTTCTACTCGGTTCCGGGGTCTCTTATGCATACGCCATCGCTCCAACAGGGTATGAATTTCCGAAGGTACTAGCCAAACTGCTGCAAACAGGCTTGCGCGTGCGCGTAGCCATGGAGCCATTCATTGCCGACGGTCAATCCTTTCAGCAAGGCACGCTTCTGATCGCTGCCGACCGCCAACCTGTTGGCGCCGCCGAATTCATGCGTATTTTGAATGAGGTCGCTTCCGAAGGATTACCTATTATGCCCATTGAAAACGGGCTCACACTGGATGGCCCGGATTTGGGCAGCAGCCAGTTCCCGGTCGTAAAAACCCCGAAAATCGTGTTGCTCACCGGTGAAGGCGCTTCCGTTGCCGAATCGGGTGAAGTTTGGCACCAGTTTGATACGAGGTACAACATGCCTGTCACGTTGGTCGACAATGAACGTTTTGGCAGTTTAAACCTTCAAAAGTTCAACATACTCATCATGCCTGAAGGTAATTATGGCAAATTGTCGATCGACAAAGTGAAACAATTTTTGCAAGACGGCGGTACGGTGGTTGCTACGGGCAGGGCCCTCAAATGGTTAAAAACAGCAGGCGTTGCAAGTATCGATTTCAAACCATCTGCTGTGGCTGCTCCGCCATCAAAAAGGCCCTACGGCAGCTTGACAGAAGACCGCGGCGCACTGGCGATGCCGGGTGCTATTTTCGAAGCGGAATTAGACCTGACCCATCCCTTGTGTTTTGGATATACCAACTCAAAACTCCCAGTTTTTTTTGGCGACACGCTGTTTGTCAACCCCGGTAAAAACCCGTATGCGACACCCGTCAGGCTGGGTAAACAACCCCTGCTAGCCGGGTATGTACACGCCAGATATCAACCTTTGGCTACCAATTCTGCGGCCGCGGTGGTGTATGGCGTCGGGCGGGGGCGGGTGATCGGATTTCCCGGCAACCCCAATTTTCGCGCTTTTTGGTACGGGACGAACCGATTGTTTGCCAATGCCGTCTTTTTTGGGCATTTAATCAGTGGCGAGAGTACCGAGCGAAAGTGACGTCAGTTGCCAAGTTCACAAACGGCAAGCCAGGCCAGGAGTCCGGGCGCCAGTCGCATTGATTCGGGATGTACATCGAAGGTATCCGTGTGCAGGTCGCTGGTGTATTGACCATTTTTCGGGTCGCCGGTACCAATGCGCCAAAAACAAGTTGCCAAACCGGCGGTAGCGTAATAGCAAAAATCCTCACCACCAGTTCTGCGTTCAGCTTCCTGTACATTTTCTTCACCGAGGAACAACTTGGCAGCGGCGCGGGTTCGGTCGTTTAGGGCCGGATCATTGGTGAGGGCAATGGTGTTTTGCAATGAATCAAAGCTGGCAGTGGTATGATTGGCGGCGGCAATGGCCTCAATCATGGTTTTGATTTCTTTCAAGATACGCGTCTTGAATTCCGGATCGAAGGTGCGAAGCGTGCCACGCATGTTTACTTTTTTGGCCAGTACGTTGGCGGAGCCTCCCACGGTTATGAACTCACCGACAGAAAGTACGCAAGGGCTGTTAGGGTCGGTTCGGCGGCTGACGATGGTTTGCAAAGCCAGCACGATTTGAGCAGCCACCGGCACTGGGTCGATGCCCCGATGAGGCCTTGCTCCATGCCCGCCCGTGCCGGAAACGGTCAGCCAAAAAGTGTCGCAGGCGGCCATCGACCCTATTTCACCGGTACGGAAAAAGCCGACAGTCCCGAAGGGAAGTTCCGGCGACACGTGTTGACCGAAGATGGCTGTTGGCTTGGGATCGGCCAGCAATCCGTGTTCGAGCGCAAGCACGGCGCCGTTTTTTTTCAGCACCGGATGCGCTGCTTCTTCGCCCCTCTGAAATAACAGCTTGATTACGCCGCCCCATTCACTGCGTGTATCATGCAGGATTTTGGCGGCAGAAAGCAGGCATGAGCTGTGATAGTCATGACCGCATGCATGCATTTTGTCGTTTATTTCAGAGCAATAAGGCACGTTGGAAGCCTCGTCGATTTTAAGGGCATCGATGTCGGCGCGCAAGGCGACCACGCCGCTTTTGCCAGGTTTTTTGCCCTGAATGATGGCCAGCACCCCGACTCCCAGTTCGCCGGTTTGAACTTCCGTCAGGCCATAACTTCTCAATTTATCGGCGAGCCAGCGCACCGTATCGTGTTCTTCATGACTGAGTTCAGGGTGGCGGTGAAGGTATTCGCGGTTGTTTTTGGTTTCGGGAAATACCGCTTTCGAGCGTTCTAAAAACAGCGTTTTGAGCATTTCGTTGGTGTTTGAAGGTGAAGGATTTTCCCCGCCGACGCGCGTCGGCAAGAGGGATAGAGCAGGCATGGCAATACCTGCCAGTGTGAGGCGTTTGATCGCCTTTCTGCGTGAATTATTCATGGTTTGTAAAATTTGAAAATGGTTACCCTCCCAATCCTGAATCGATTGGCTCGTCGTATCGTTCCTTGTATGATTTTTCCCAGAACACTTGGTTATCCTTGAGTTTTCCTAAAATCCGGGTAGCACGAATCATATTTTCGTATTCCGTGGTGTCGGGATTGAAGCAGCTTGTTCTTTTGCAATAAAGCGTATCGCCGGTTTCGAGCAACAATGTGACGCCCACCACCCCGGCGTGGAGGATTTGATCGCCCACGGCTATCGTCACCTGGTTTTTTCCTTTACCTGAAACGGTAATGGTGTCGGAGCCGTAGTAGTATTCGCCCCGGCAATCGAAGGCAGCAATGTTTAGAGCGCTTGAAATACGCTCGTCAAATTCTGGCTGGTTTACCGGCAGCGTTATCCCGAATACTAACATAGCGCATAGCATCCATCCAATTTCATCCGTCATAATCCACCATCCACAAAGTGCAAAAAGATAAACCAAACCTACCCACGGGCTTAAATCCAATACCGGGCAAGCAATCGCAAATAAAACCTGTAGCAGCAAAAGAAGTATTTTGACCATTTTAATCGCAATTGAATTGTTATTTCATGTTTAATCCGTTTTTCAGTTACTAAAAACAAGCGTTTGGCTTTTCTAAAAATCACAACAAGGCATAACAGGCACGTCCCAAGTTTCGGATTCGTACATTTTATATTGTTGCACCCACTCCACTTGTTGGCCTTTCAGGTTTCCGAAAATCCGTGTCACCCGGATTATGTTTTCGAGTTCGGTGGTGTCGGGGTTGGCGTAACTTGTTTTTTCGTAATGAAGGGTATCACCGCCATCGAGCAACAAAGTTTCGCCTACCACACGGGCGTGGTAGATTTGGTTGCCGAAGGATATGGTTACGTTGTTTTTCCCTTCGCCCGCGACGGTAATGGCATCAGGGCCGCTGTGGTATTCGCCCCGGCAATCGAAGGCAGCGAGGCCAAAAAACTCCGATATCGCTTCGTGGAACACCGCGGAAACCGGTATCGAAAGTGGCGACAACATGATGGTCATAAAAAACAGTCCAGGCTTGCCAATCCGATACATTTCCACGATGCCGATGGCCAGAGAAATGATAAAAACGAAAAAAAGTGTTTGCATCCACTCAATACTGAATTTATAATCCAGCAGCATGGATGTTGTAAGGGCAAGCACCAGTCCGGTGAAAAAGAGGATCGCTTTTTTCATGTCGTTTTTTTTTAATGTAAAATGGAAAGATTGTTTGAGTAACCTGTGCTCGACCCTGACGGGCAATGTCATTGACTTAAGGAAAATTTTGATGATTTAAACGAATTTAACGATACAAGATTCATTAAATGATTACTGGATTACATGAATACTAGATTTACGAAGGAGATGTAAAATCTTTGATTATCAATCTATTACATCAAAATCATAAAAATTTTCCATCAAAAAATCCAAATCAACAATCTAGTATTCATGTAATCCAGCAATCATGTATTGAATCCAACTCCGCTTAAGTCACCGACATTGCCCTGAAGGGTCTCGTCCGGACCGCCTAAAGTCGGTGCTACCTGTTTTTAGAGTCCTTTTTTGATTTCAATAAATTGATCCAAAACAGTATGAAACTGAAAAGAAATGCTACTACAAATGCCGGCACGAAGCGCAGGCTCAATACTTTTTTGAACCATTCTCCTGGTTCGAGGCTATCCATCCAGCGGACGAAAGGAGCTTTAGTGTCCGCATGCAACGAAACGGTATCTGGAGTTATAACAGGGCGCGTGAATAAGTTTTCAACTTCGTTGTGGTTAGGTTTTGGCCTTGAAAACTCGGCCAGAAATGTTCGAAGTTCAACCAAAAAGATGATCGAAAGGAAGATGAAAACGAACAGTTTAAGGTGTGATAAAATGATGTTTTTCATGCTTTTAAATGGTATTAGTGTTTAAATAAAAGCCGAAGACTGATCAGGAAAAAAAGCATCGGGGCGGCTGCCTCTGAAGTAAATGCACTGTACGCAAGTCCACCAGTAATGAGCAGGTGAATGATTAGTACTGCCAATTTTGGATACCCATAGGTTGACGCGACGTAAATGCCAAATTGTATGAGTGTAGCAAGCAAATACCCACCAAAACCAATGATGGCTCCCCACACCAGCCAGGTTCCCCAAGGCAAATCAACCAGCCATTGGAATAACCAACCGATGGGCGCCAACAGGGTTTCCAAAAAGTTATCCACCCGACTCCAGAATTGTTCCATAACATGCTAATTTTACCAACCAAAACACGTTTGATCATGGGGCAAATATGTTTGTCGGCGCCTCTCACATCCTAACACAAAAGCACACAAACCCTCAACGATACTTACATGACCGAAATCGTCAGACTGGCGGATGCCGTCCGCAATGAATTTTTAGCACTGCAACAACTTGGGTTGGTAAACACCCAGGAAGAAATCAACGAGGCTTATGAAGCAGCCGACGGCCCTTCGGCCAACAGTAGGTGTATGAGCCGGGCTTTGAATATCGATGACGACCAATTGGGCATCGCAGGCAGGCAGGAATTATTAACCTTTTTGCAAACCTGCCATTGCCGATACCGGGCTATATTTTGGGCAGTTTCGCCCGATTTAGACAACCAGATTTGGGACAATGCCCAATTTCATTTCCGGTTGTCGGGCATTAAAAACGGAAACCGGGTGGTTGGGAAAGGCCTGCAAATTGTGGCAAAAGGCCTGTTTCGAAACGATACCGATGATAAAATACACTGCAAGGGAACCGCACGGCTTTTTGACGACGGACACCTTGAATGGGAGCTTTTACAAACCAAAGCCACCGGCCGGAAATCTTACTTCATTGGCTGTTTCGAACGGATTGGTTTCGACCACGCGCCCAACCTCGGTTTAATCATTGGCCACTATCTAGCCATTTCGGGCTCCCACAAAGCAGGTTATCCCATCACTTCGCGCCCGATGCTGCTGTTTCCCGCCAACACGCCCGAACCTACGGTTGAAATTTATAAAGAATGGATGCTTGGATTGAAAGGAGACAGCGACCTTTGGTGGCGCAAAAAAACAACCGACTGGCTCGCTGAACTCAATCAGTTGCCCAAAACGGCAACCATACCATAACCAATACGCCACGCAAATGCTTCAAATGCTCCTTTCCGGCCGCGGCCGGTTAATCACGCACCTGCTGGTTTGGTTGCTCATAGCCACACTCATGTTTTATTTGATCAGTTCGGTACGGCCGATGGGTGAAGCGGCCGGGCGCACGTTTTTGAACCTGAGCTTCCCGGTGGTCATTTTTTACCTCAATGGCCGGGTGCTGGTGAACCGTTTTTTTGAAAAACAACGGTACTGGGCATGGGCCTTTTACTCCATCGTTTTATGGCTTGGCGCCGCAGCATTGCGCACCAAAGCAGAGATCGACATCTTTGGCGGTACCATTTTTAATGCCGGCCAGGCGCCCGACGACGGCGGCTGGAAGATATTTCTGGTGATTTGCCTGATCTTTTTCATCTTGCTCGTTTTCAGCGGTTTGTATCAATTGTTGGAAAACCGGCGGGAGTTGGAAACGCTGCATGTCGAAGCTCAGTTGAATTACCTCAAAGCCCAGATCAACCCGCATTTCCTGTTCAATACCCTCAACAACATTTATGCGGCGGCCACCATTCAACACCCCAAAACAGCGGAGATGGTGCTTCGATTGAGCGATCTGCTGCGCTACGTCACTTACGATGCACAAGCGGAAAAAATTCCGCTCCAAAAAGAACTGGATCACATCAAATCCTACATTGAATTATTTCAATTAAAGTCCGAATCGCCGCTTCCGATTCAATTTGAAGTTGTTGGAGATGTTTCCAAATGCGTCATCGAACCATTACTCTTGTTGCCGTTGGTGGAAAACGCTTTTAAACACAGCGATCTGGAAGTTAATCCGGAAGGTTTGCTGAACATTCAATTAAAAATAGAACCCGGCTTTTTGCAGTTTTTCATTGAAAACACGTTTGATCCCAACGACCGTCAAAAAGACGATGTGGGCGGCGTCGGGTTAATGAACATTACCCGCAGGTTGGAACACCACTACACCAACCGGCATCATTTTTTGACAAAAGCCGAACGCAACCTTTTCAGGGCAGAGTTAACCTTACATCAACAATATTGATTCAGATTAATCCGCGATTATAAATGAAAAACCAGGAGCTTGAAACCAATAC
>JAEUUR010000384.1 GCA_016787465.1 Saprospiraceae bacterium
GTCGAAATACCCCTGTGCAATGTTTCCTGGAAGTAGCTCATGCCAATAATAATAGGTGTCGGATAAACCCAACGGATCCAAAATCTTTTCCCGCAGCAATTTGGCATGATCCTGCCCTGTAGAGGCTTCGATCACCATGGCCAGGAAGACAAAATTGGTGTTTGAGTAAGATTCGTCCGTTCCGGCTGGGTACTCTGGCTCGTTTCCATATACGTAAGTCAGCAACTCTTCCGGTTTCCATTTTTTATCGGGATCGTTCAACACTGCCAGGTAAAAGCCATTGTCTTCGATCACATCAGCAATACCTGTGGTGTGGTTTAAACACATCCTGATCGTACTTTCTTTGGCGTTTTTGACTTTGTCCATATAATCGCCCGATAACCATTTGGTCAGTGGGTCGTCCAGTGAAAAAGCGCCTTCTTCGGCCATTTTCAGGGTGAGCGCACCAATGAACGTTTTGGTGATACTGGCAGCTTTCGAAACCATACAAGGTTTCATTTCCAGGTTTTGAGAAATATCCGCCATACCGGCAGCGCCAACCCATACGCCGTCTTTATCCCGGATAAGCGCCGAAATACCGGGCAGCCCCCGTGATACATGGTCGTCAAGAATGGCTTGAAAAGTGGATGACTTGGGGTGGATGGCCGGCGTTGGGGTATTGCAATCCGTTGAGTGGCCGAGGTCTTTTTTACATCCGGCCAGCCACACCAGCAATCCGGCAAAAACAATGAATAATCCGATCTTTTTCATGACGTGAGTTTGTTTGATGGAGAATTTATTTAAACATCGGAACAGCTGCACCTACATGCAGTACGCTGTTTGGTGCCAGAGGGACATAACTTTTTACAAAAGGCATTTGTCCAAAAAACTGGTATTCCAAAAAGAACCTCGGCGCATCCGGATTTGAGGGCAATTTGTAACTCAACCCGAGCGCTCCGGAAACCATGAACTGCGGTCGACCCAGGTTCGCTCTCTTTTCATACACACCTTCCTTCAGCTTGAACACTTCGGTTGCTGTGAACGCATGCAGATAACCGGCGCCAAGTCGTATTTCAGCTGCCGCGCCGCGCCATATTTTGTGCCTGAACCCGGCTTCGGAATACAGCTGAACGCCGGTTTGGACATATTGGTGGTAAAAAACGCCAATTTTGGCTGTTTGAAAAAACTGGTTTTTAGGATTCGAATTGTACAAAAATTCCGTCCCGACGCTGAGGCCGGGGTGAATCGGAATGCTGAAAACGCCCAATACCCCACTACCCGGTAATTGGGTACCTAAATTGAATATCGAAACAATCAGCGGCTTTTTGGGGGACGGGTTTTGCTGGCCGCTTACAGCCAATGCCGTTCCCATCAACATGCACAAAAGGAGCCAAACGAATGAGTTTTTAATCATGACTTCAGGTTTTAATGTTGAATATTGAATACAGACAAACATGCACAAAAACTGCATTTGTTTATACCCAAAGGTGCTTAGCAAACCTGCAGATAAAAAATGACCCTTGTTACCGATGGTGAAAACAATTCCGTCTGGCTCCACTATTCAAAATCATTTCAGTACCCAATAAAGGTCATAGTTTCGTCCTGACAGAAGCCGGAACTTTGCGCCACTAAAAAATTTGTCATGAAAGAAGAAGTCATTGTTATCCAAAACCTGAAATGCGGTGGTTGTATGAATACCATCGCTCAAATACTCGGCGCCTTTCCTGAAATCAAAGATGTACAGATCAGTTTGGAGGATGCAACCGTGACGATTCTTACCGAGCAGGAAAGCGCACGACCTAAATATGAGGAAGCGCTCACCAAAGCTGGCTACCCGCCGGAAGGTTCGGATAACCCACTGCACAGGGTTATGAAATCTTATGTGAGCTGCGCCATTGGCAGACTTACTCCTGCATCGACGGAGTGATTCCTGGGCTCCCAATAAATTGTTGGCACTACTTAAAAAATACTTGTTCGGACAATACCTTCTCCGTTAAACTAGCAATGGTGCGTGATGCGAGAACGGAAATCATGGCGTTTTTGCAGGAAGCAAAGTCGTGATGTACCAAGCATGGACGGGATGCATTGCATCGGTGCAACCCCAGGGCGCATTGTTCAAAAACAAGGCTGCCGTCGGTAATTTTCAATATGTCAGTAAGAACGGTTGACAATGTCGAATCATTCGCATAAAAGCCGCCATTAGGGCCTTTGGTGGAATCTACTATTCCATGCCTGACCAAATCCTGCATGATCTTACCCAAAAAATGGTGAGGAACCTCCAATGACTCGGATAGTTCCAGCAATCCAATTTTATGGCCACCCGAGCCATGTATGGCAATATAGGTTACGGCTCTTACCGCATATCCGAACGCTTTTGAAAACATCCTGCAAAGTTATCCGGTATAACTACATTTGTCAATCTGACCACAATCAGCACAGGGCGTGACTTCGCTCATCAGGGCCGGATTTGGAACCCAGATACTTTTGTCACAAAAAAAGAGACGAAACTCTTTTATTCTTTTAACTTAAAGATTGCACACCATGTTCAGCAAAACCACATTCCTGATTGCTTTATTAACACTAGGCTTCCTTGCCTGCACGTCGAAAAAAGAGGCAGACACAGCCGCCAAAAACTCTCCTAGCCCAACCGAACTCAACACTAACCAAAATGAAGTACACGGCACTGAAGTTAAATCAATTGAACTGACCAACCCGCTTAACAAAGAATGGGTAACAGCCGGCAAAGGCATTTATGAAACCAAATGCCTGGCATGCCACAAATTAACGGACGAAAAACTGGTGGGTCCTGGATGGGCAGGCGTTACCAAAAAACGCGAGCCAGTATGGATTATCAACATGATCACCAATGTAGAAATGATGCTCGAGAAAGATGAAGAAGCTCAGAAGCTCCTGGAGCAGTGTTTGGTTCGTATGCCCAACCAAAATGTGACTGAGGAGGATTCCCGAAAAATTTTGGAATTCATGCGTTCCAATGATGGAGAAAAATAAAACAAGTCATTAATAACCAAATATTTAAACCCTAAATAACCATCGAATTTCAGTACATTAAAACAATCAATTTTATGAAATACCGACATCTTTATTTGTTTTTGGCGGCAGCATTTTTGACGCCCGCCATCCTGCTCTCGCCAGGATGTAAACCTCAAAACCCAACTTCGGCTGTTGTTGGAGATGCAGCCTCCAAGGTATATGTTGCGCCCGGCAAATACGATGAGTTTTACAACATCGTTTCAGGCGGTTTTAACGGTCAGGTGAGTGTATACGGCATCCCTTCCGGTCGTTTGTTCCGTATCATTCCTGTTTTTTCCCAAACTCCTGAAAGCGGATGGGGATACAGCGAAGAAACCAAACCAATGTTGAACACCTCGCATGGTTTTGTACCCTGGGACGACAGTCACCACATCGGCCTTTCCACCACAAACGGCGAACACGATGGCCGCTGGGCTTTTGTCAATGCCAACAACACACCCAGGATCGCACGGATCAGCCTCAGTACCTTCCGCACCGAAGAGATCATTGAAATCCCTAACAGTTCAGGCAACCACTCTTCGCCATTTTTGACCGAAAATACGGAATATGCCGTTGCAGGCACTCGTTTCTCCTATCCAATGGATGATGATGCTTCCAATCCTGACGTGTCAATCAACACCTACAAACAGAATTTTAAAGGTACTGTTTCTTTCATCGGTATTGATAAGGAAAGCGGCCGGATGAACGTTGCATTTCAGGTGCTTTTACCTGGCGTAAACTTTGACCTGAGCCGTTGCGGCCGTGGCCCTTCGCACGACTGGTTCTTCTTCTCCTGCTACAACACCGAACAAGCCAATACCTTGCTTGAAGTAAACGCGTCTCAAAAAGACAAAGACTTCGTCATGGCGGTGAATTGGAAAAAATGCGAAGAATACGCCAAAGCCGGCAAAGGCAAAGTCAGTAAGGTGAAATATGCACACAACGTGTACGATGATAGAAAACACAGCGCCACTTCTAACATCGAAACCGAAACCATCGTACTCGATCCGAAAGAGTTGAAAGACATCGTCTATTTCATGCCCTGCCCAAAATCGCCCCACGGTTGCGACGTAGATCCTACCGGCGAATACATTTGCGGTTCCGGCAAACTCGCCGCCGTCATTCCGGTTTTCTCTTTCAGCAAAATGCAAAAAGCCATCGCCGA
>JAEUUR010000116.1 GCA_016787465.1 Saprospiraceae bacterium
GAGCCATCAGGATTAAGGCGAATGTAAACTGATCCATTTGTCGTACCTGGCAAACCAGTAACAATACAGCCTACAATTATTTTTCCATTATTTTGGATCAAAATTGAATTAGCCTTTTCAAATTGATTAATTAAGGTAGGAAGGACAACCACTCCCAAATTGCCAAAATTTTGGTCTAATTGACCATTGTTATGGTATCTTGCTATAACTATTCGCGGGGTGTCGTTTGGTGGACCATATTCGCCCGCTGCCAAAATTTTAGTATCCTGTTGCAAGGCAATTGTGTGTATTTTAGATCTTTGACCTATTTCAGACTTAACTATGCCGCTTTCGCCAAACGAAACATCTAAGTCTCCTGGATTTTGCGCAATAATTTGACCACTTAGTAGTGAAACTAATATCAACAATTTAATGATAAAAATCTTCATAGTTTGAAAAGGTATGAAAGTGAAAAGTCTATACTCCATTTTCAAAGATGGTAGATGGCATTTAAGGGCAATTTGAGGTTGACATTTCAAAATAATCAATCCCGTCGTCTTCATCAAAAGAAAAATCCAGCACACAATTAGGGTTTAGAGATAATTTGGCAGATTGAAGATCAATTTTTAAATGTCCGCTTTCGTATATTGTAGTATCAGAGTTCTCCAGATTAAACCCCTACTAATTCCTTGGGAACATACAGGGCAAAACGAGTTTTCATTAACTTAAAACCCGCTGCAAGTTGCCGGTATCGCCCTGATAAAAATCATCCCCTCAAGAGGGTATTTTTTCCAATATTATTTGCTATTTGCAGCCGCTTGCAGGATTTTCCGATATGACGAAGTGGTTGATAATCATTTTTTTCTGCCTCCCGGCACTGCTGACGGCCCATGCCGATACCATTTCATTTACCCAAGCCCAGGACAACCTGCTCCAGGCATCCAGCCGTTTTCAATATCAACCCATCGATTTATACGCGCATCACTTCCCGGCAGCGAATGCCTTACCTGCTAGCGGCTGGACAACCCGCAGCAACCGTGATTTAAGTTTTCCTTCCAATACAAAAGCCGTTTGCCTGCGTTTTTGGGTGAAAAACGCCTCAACGATTCAACAATCACTCGTACTTGAAATTGACGATCTGCAACTCGACCGGGCCAAACTTTGGGCCGTCCACGCCAATGGCGTCATCGACTCCAGCCATTTGATGGGTGATAAATTGCCGTTCCATCAGCGCGACCTGGCATTTGCCAACCCCAATTTTTTATTCCATATGGCCGCCGGCGAAACTGCACAAATCATCATCTACCTGGATCAAAGCGGATTGTTTTTAGGCCCCAGGCTCAAT
Source organism: Saprospiraceae bacterium (assembly GCA_016787465.1). Taxonomy (GTDB): domain Bacteria; phylum Bacteroidota; class Bacteroidia; order Chitinophagales; family Saprospiraceae; genus M3007. Next base: position 1,325 of record JAEUUR010000116.1, read on the forward strand.
TTGTGGCCGGAAAAGGATTTCGCAGTCTACGCCGGGCGTAGGCAACTGAAAGCAGGAATGATCATTGGCATTTTTTGCCTTTCTCTGCTGGCTTTTACCCTTGCGTCCCTGTTCAGTTTAAGCCCCGTAGCCAAATGGTACACCGGGTTTGTGGCAATTCAGACCATTCAAATTGTCATGCAACTTGGTATAGGCCATCAGTACCTATGGCCGGAAAGCGGGTTTTGGTCGACGTTTTTAGCCGTCGTTTTGCCACTCCTAGGATTTACCCTGTTGTTTCGATTACTTGATCACCTCCTGGAAGTCCCAGCCCGGTTACCGACTTGGCACACAACCATTCAGCTGACCTTCAAAACGCTGCTAGGCTTTGCCATCATTGCTTATGCCATCGCCCAAACCGGCTGGAACAAACCGCTCTTGTTTTTCTACCCCTTGGTCATGATCATGGCCATCGGACTTTGTTTGATGGTAATTACAACTTGCTTCAAAACCTGGCAATTGTTCCATGAACAAAAAAGCTTGTTGTTCCTAGCCGCATTCATTTGTGGAATTGCGGGCGCCGTGCTTTCCTGGCTGACAAAACTGGGTTTTTCAATCAATTTTGAAGCCGGTAGATATGGCGTGGTGGTAGGGTTTATCTTTGATCTTTTATTGTTCAACTATATCATTTTCAGGGATTTATGGCAAACAAAAACCAAAAATCACAGCTTGCAGATTGAGTTGCTGAAATCGGCTAAAGCGGCTTCTGAAAATTTGCTGAATGGCCAGGAAATGGAGCGCAAACGGCTCTCCATGGATTTACACGATGGTGTGGGCATCGAATTGGGCAGTATTCGCCGCCGGTTGGAAAAATTATTAACGTCCGACCCAAACCCCGATTATATAGCAGAAACCAGCAAAGCCGTCACTGAAATTTCCAATGTGGCTGAACAAATCCGAAAATTCAGCCATGCCCTCGATCCGTTTTCCGCTAAAAACCTAACCCTTCCGGATCTGCTCGATAACCTGTTACTCGATTTTGAAACCGC
>JAEUUR010000500.1 GCA_016787465.1 Saprospiraceae bacterium
TTGAAATGAAGCGCTTTATATTTTTGAAAGTTGGTTGCGCCGAATTCGGGGCCAACCAGCACCAACTGATCGAACCCTTTTTTTGCGGCGAATCGCAAAATGTTTCCGTGTTCTTTGTGGCTTTCATGCCCAAGTTCGAGCATATCGCCGAGAATGGCTATCCGTTTTTCAGCCGGCATGCCGGCCAGGCTGTCGATTGCCGGCCGCATACTGGAAGGGTTGGCATTGTACGCATCGAGCAGGATCGTGGCGCCGTTTCGTTCCAAAATTTGTGAGCGGTTATTGGTGGGGGTGTAGGATTCGAGCGCAGCTTTGATTTTTCGCGCGGGCACTTTGAAATAAACAGCCAATGCAATGGCTGTCATGACATTGTTGAAATTGTGTTTGCCAAAAAGTTTGGTGTGTACTTCCACCCGCGGGCCGTCGTCGGAAAGAAACGCAGCCTGCACACGGGGCATCGCGGCTACCATTGCTACTTCAATGATCCCGTTTACTGGAATTAATTCGGCAGAATGGCGATAAATCACCTTCATCTGGTTCTTTTTAGCCATTGCGGCCAGGTATTTTTCCGAATCATTTACAAACACGCAACCGTAGTGTTTCCTTAAATATTCAAACAATTCTCCCTCGGCTTTTTTAACGCCGGCCAGGCTGCCGAATCCCTCCAGATGTTCTTTGCCGATGTTGGTAATCAGGCCATGCGTAGGCAAAGCGATTTCGCAAAGTTCGCGAATATCGCCGGGCTGATTGGTACCCATTTCGATCACTGCCACTTCCGTGTCCGGGGGCATCGACAACAAGGTGAGCGGCACACCGATGTGGTTGTTCAGGTTGCCTTTCGTGAAATGACAAGGGTAATGGCTTGCCAACACTGCTGAAATCAGCTCTTTGGTGGTGGTTTTTCCGTTGGAGCCGCCGATGCCGATAACAGGAATATCGAATTGTTTCCGGTGGTGCCGTGCCAGTTGCTGGAGGGTTTTTAATACATTTTTTACCAGCAAACAACGCTTGTCGGTTGCGCAATTAGGATCATCAACCACCGCGTAGGCAGCTCCTTGCGCCAACGCCTGAATGGCAAAACGATTGCCGTCAAAGTTGTCGCCCTTCAACGCAAAAAACATACATCCTTCGGGCAATTGCCTGCTATCCGTGCTCACCAACGGATGTTGGCGATAAATGGCATAGAGTTGTTCGATGGAAATCATGGCGCAAACATACAAAAAATGGATTCCGGGCGGCGTCCTAAACAACTAAGCTATGTATCCGTTTTACAGGATGATAAATGTTCCTAAAATTCGAAAAACTTCTCGATGGACTCGGCAATCAAAGCGTACCTTTGCGGCGCAAATTTGACCTGCCCATAATCAGCAACCAAACATAATATGAATCCGAAAGAATTTTTAAAAAAATTGGGTTTGAAAACCCGTAACCAAGGCGCCTGGACGGGCGTGAATGATATCAAAGGCTCGCGTCGTTACATTGAGTCTTACTCGCCGGTCGACGGAGCTTTTATCGGCTCGGTTAGCGTTACTACCCGTGAGCAATACGACCAGGTAATTCAATCAGCAGAAGCTGCTTTCAAAGTTTGGCGTGAAATACCTGCGCCCAAACGCGGCGAAATCGTACGTCAATACGGTGAGGTGCTTCGTCAATACAAAGACCCGCTTGGGCATCTGGTTTCTTATGAGATGGGCAAAAGTTTGCAGGAAGGCCTGGGTGAAGTGCAGGAAATGATCGACATCTGCGATTTTGCCGTGGGCTTGTCGCGCCAACTATACGGCCTGACCATGCACAGCGAACGGCCCGGCCACCGCATGTATGAACAGTGGCATCCACTGGGCATCGTGGGCATTATTTCCGCTTTCAACTTTCCGGTTGCTGTATGGTCGTGGAACGCCTGCCTGGCCTGGGTGTGCGGCGATGTTTGTGTGTGGAAAGCTTCTGAAAAGGCGCCGTTGTGTTCAGTTGCCTGTCAACACCTGTTCCAAAAAGTGCTGAAAGCCAATGATTTGCCGGAAGGTATCAGTTGCATCGTCAACGGCGACTACAAAGTAGGCGAATACCTGACGAAAGACGAACGTGTGCCCTTGATTTCAGCTACAGGCAGCACCCGCATGGGAAGAATTGTCGGACAGGCTGTCGCAGGCCGCTTCGGACGCAGCATCCTTGAACTGGGCGGAAACAATGCCATCATCATTACCCCTTCGGCCGATATGCAGGTTGTATCGATCGGCGCGGTGTTTGGGGCTGTCGGCACTGCCGGACAACGATGCACCACCACCCGCAGGCTGATCATTCACGAAAGTGTGTACGAACAGGTGAAAAACACCCTGGCCAAAGCGTATGGACAACTTCGTATCGGCGACCCACTCGACGCTTCCAACCACGTAGGCCCTTTAATTGATAAACACGCAGTGGAAAATTACCTGCATGCGATCAGTGAGGTGAAAAAGGCCAAAGGCAAGTTCGTGGTGGAAGGAGGCGTACTTTCAGGAGCCGGATACGAAAGCGGTTGTTATGTAAAACCTTGTATTGCAGAGGTGGAAAACCACTGGGATATTGTGCAACACGAAACTTTCGCCCCAATCCTCTACCTGATCAAGTATAAAACGATCGATGAAGCAATTGCTTTGCAAAACGCTGTACCACAAGGCCTTTCTTCCGCTATCATGACCACCAACCTGCGTGAAGCGGAACTTTTCCTTTCACAATCCGGCTCCGATTGCGGTATAGCCAATGTCAATATCGGTACCTCCGGTGCAGAAATCGGCGGAGCATTCGGCGGAGAAAAAGAAACGGGCGGCGGCCGCGAATCGGGCTCCGATTCCTGGAAAGCATACATGCGCCGGCAAACCAATACAATCAACTATTCCGAAAAAGTGCCGCTGGCACAAGGGATTAAGTTTGATTTTTAATTGATTCGATTGGTTCGAATGATTCGATTGATTTGACACTGCTTTCGAATCATTCGAACATCGTGGCTTGAATCGCGGATTCGTTGGATTATTGGATTGCACTGATTTTGAGATTAATTTTAATCAATCGAACCAATCGAACCATTCGAATCAATCGGAACAATCGAATCAATCAAATCAATCGCCTACCTTTGCATCGCACCCATACTCCCCTCCAGCCGCCTTCCTCACTTCAGGTTAAACTAACTGGGAAACACATTCTGCGATGCGCCAATTCAAATGCCTGCTCTGCCTCATCCTGATTTTTTTGAGCCTATCTGTACGTTCATTTGCTCAAACCGTGATCTTCAACGATCCGGGCACCTCCTATAACAATACAGATGCGATGACCACGAATACATACGGTCCGGTCAATATCGCTAACTGCAGTTCGATCTCTTTTTCAGTGAACTACAACTTTTCCCTGCCCTTCGTAGGCGCCGGGAACATGGAGTCGAGCGATGAATGCCCTTTCGGTATTCCTCCCTGTCAGGGCGACCCTACCGACCCGCAAGGCGGTGGCTGTGATCAGTGCTGGGATTTTTTGTATGTACAATTTCAGATCGATGGCGCCAATGTGAACACGCAGTTGATCGGCGTGCCAGGGTCTACCAATCAAGCAGGTACACTCACTTTCGGGCCCATTTGCACCAACGGTGGTACAGCCGGTATCGTTATCAATACCCAAACCTGGGCAGCTAATGAAACGGTTACATTTTCCAACATCACCATCACCTGCTGGGATGCGGGCGCTACACTTACAGCCAACCCAACGACCATTTGTTCAGGACAAACGTTTTCACTGCAATCGGTATTAAATCACGCACCGTCGGTATCCAGCACCTTGTGGACGGGCCCCGGTACCATTGTAACGCCAACCCAACTTACCACCAACGTCAATAACGCGCCTGTCGGCGTGAACACGTATACATTTACCGCTACCGACGATAATGCATGCCCAGAATCAAGCACCGTAGATGTAACGGTGAATCAGGGGCCGCTCATGCAAGATCCGCCGAATATCACCGTATGCGCACAGGATCAGGTAGATGTGGTGTTTGTACCCTTAGCCGGCAATCCAAACTTTGATTGGACGAACAACAATCCAGCTATCGGGCTCGGCGCTTCTGGTTCTGGCGACCTGAACTTTAGCGCGGCAGGCGTTACAACACCCACCACAGGTACGATCACCGTTACACCTTCTGAAAACGGGTGTATCGGCCCTAACCAGACGTTTACCATTACCGTAAATCCCCTTCCTTCGGTTAACCAACCCAATGATGTAACGGTTTGTGCCGGAGCGCCGGTCAATGTTGTTTTTAGCGGCACATCGGGTTCTACCTTCAACTGGACGAACGACAATACGGCCATCGGCCTGGGTGCGAGCGGAACGGGTAATATCAATTTTAACTCCATCAATGGAACCAACCAGGAAACCGCCACCATTACCGTCACCCCGATTCGAAATGGATGCCCCGGCATACCCGCTACGTTTAATATTACCGTAAACCCCACACCGACCATGGTGGATCCGCCGAACATCACCGTATGCTCCGACAGCCCGGTTGATGTAACTTTTTCAGGGTCGGGAACAAATCCGGATTATAACTGGACCAACAACAACACGGCTATCGGATTGGGTTTCAGTGGTACAGGCGACCTGTCATTCATCGCCGGAAATGTAACGAATACCACTACAGGCACCATCCAGGTAACACCTTCGGAAAACGGCTGTAACGGCCCCAGTCAAAATTTTACCATCACCGTAAATCCGGCGCCCACGGTAAACCAACCTTTAAACGTGATGGTATGCCCCGGCGAACTGGTGAGCGTGAATTTCACAGGCTCTGTCGGCGCTACATTTGTCTGGACAAACGACAATACAGTCATCGGCCTGGCCCCTTCCGGAACAGGGAATATCAACTTTTTAACGAACATGGTTACCAGTTTGCAGGTGGCAAACGTGTTGGTTACACCCGTATTGGGTTCATGCAGCGGCGAACCTCAACTATTTACGATCACTGTCTACGCGCCGCCTGTAGTGAATGACCCGGCTGATCAAACCGTGTGTTCCGGTGCTGCCGTTTCTGTAAATTTCACGGGAACAGGCAACCCATCTTTTACCTGGAATAACTCCAATACAGCCATCGGATTGGGCGCTTCAGGAACAGGCAATATCAGTTTCACGGCAGCCACCGTGGGCGCTCCGACGACAGGTACGATCACCGTTACCCCAAGTGCGAACGGGTGTACGGGCGCAACGCAAAACTTTACACTGACCGTAACACCGGCGCCTTCCATGAACCAGCCGACAAATGTTGTTGCTTGCGGGGGCGCTAACATTGTTTCGAATTTTTCAGGAAGCACAGGCGCTACTTTTTCGTGGAACAACTCCAATACAGCCATTGGTTTGGCCGCTTCCGGAACGGGGGATATCAATTTTACCGGTGCAACCGTGACAAGCCAGCAAACGGCCACCATCACCGTTACGCCTGCCCTGGGAAGTTGTATGGGAATGGCTACCACCTTCACCATCACCCTCAACCCTTCGCCGACCGTGAACGACCCGGCTCACCAGACCGTTTGCGGTGGAACGCTGTTAACAGTCGGTTTCTCAGGTACTTCCGGCGCCACTTTTGACTGGACAAACAGCAATACCGCGATCGGACTGGGCAGTTCCGGTACCGGCGACATAACATTTGTGACAGCCGGAGTGAGCAGTTCTACCACAGGAACGATCACCGTCGTTCCATCGGCTAACGGATGTGTGGGCGCCAGTCAGAACTTTGATATCACCGTCATTCCAGCTCCGGTGGTGAATCAACCGACCAGCGTAAGTGCTTGTTCAGGAACAGCCATCAATATTCCTTTTACCGGAACCTCAGGCGCATCTTTCAGTTGGACAAACGACAACACCGCCATCGGTTTGGCTGCTTCCGGCACCGGCGATATTGTATTTAACGCAGCTAACCTCGCCGCCGGAACGACGGCCAACCTGAGCGTAACACCCAACCTCAACGGATGCCTGGGCCTTTCCCAGCAATTTACCATTACGGTTAACCCATTACCTGTCATTAACCTCGCTTCTGTTTCCTGCACAAGCGATCTAATGTTCTATTCAGTGGTGCTGACCACCAATGCAGATGTGGTGACAGCTACTGCCGGAACTGTAACCGGCAGTGGCGGAAATTACAGCGTCAGCGGTATTCCGGTCAGTTCAAACGTCACCATTTTTAGTACCAACTCCAGCACCGGGTGTCAGACGCAACAATCGGTTAACGCACCGAATTGCAATTGCCCAACCATTCAACCACCGAACAACCCGAGTTTTTCAGTGGTTTGTGAAGGCGCCAATATTCCTGCGTTGACAGTGACGGTTGGCCCCGGAGAAACGGTCGACTGGTATGCGACAGCAGCGGGCGGTGTGGCTTTGTTGACGGGAAGCACCAGTTTTACGCCCAGCGGGAATTTTCCACCGGGCGTGTATACTTTTTTCGCGGAGGCCAGGGAAATTGCAACCGGATGTACCAGTGCCACCAGAACGCCCGTAACGCTGACGGTCAACCCAATTCCTGTAACTACTCAGCCGGCAGATCAGGCGGTTTGTCCGGGCGTGAATGTTACCGTCAATTTCAGCGGAACAGCCGGCGCAAATTATACCTGGACGAACAGCAATGCCGCTATTGGTTTGAGTGCTTCCGGTACCGGAAATATCAGTTTTAACTCCGTCAATGCAGGCAATACGGCGCTCGTTGCCAATCTCAGCGTTACCGCCACATTGAACGGTTGCGCAGCTGCTCCGGTTCCTTTTGTTATTACCGTCAATCCAACCCCGACAGTGACCTTGCCTACCAATCAGACTGTGTGTGGCGGAACGATGGTGAACGTCGTTTTCAGCGGAACAGGCAACCCAACTTTTGACTGGACGAACAACAACACCATGATCGGGCTGGGCGCTTCCGGTACAGGAAACATAGGATTTACTGCCGCAAATGTAACGGCTACGGAAATTGCGAATTTGAGCGTCACGCCTACGGCCCAGGGCTGTGTCGGTCCAACCCAGAATTTCAGTATCAGCGTTAGTCCGACGCCGATCGTTACCCCGCCCTTGAGCCAAACGGTTTGTGCAGGATCCACCCTGGCTGTCGGATTCAACGGTACAAGCGGATCGACATTTACCTGGACCAATAACAACACTGCCATTGGACTGGGCGCCGGCGGCACAGGCGGATTCACTTTTATGTCGACCAACACCGGCGCTGCGCCGCTCGTTGCCAACCTGACTGTTACGCCAATGCTGAACGGTTGCTCCGGGATTACACAGAATTTCACCATCACCATCAATCCTAAGCCTACCATCACGTTGGGTGCGGTTACCTGCGCTCCGGATTTACTGACGTATGCTGCGGTAGTTACCTCGAATGCAAATACCTTGGCGGCAACGGCAGGCACGGTGAGTGGAACGAGTCCCAATTTTACAATTTCAAATATACCGGCAGGAACCAGTATTATCATTACCGCAACTATTTCCACTACGAACTGTGTGACCCAACAGGCTGTCAATGCACCGAATTGCACCTGTCCGCCGATTGCCGCACCGAACATGCCTAATTTCCCAGTCATTTGTGAGGGAACTGCCACACCCGCCCTGATGGTCAATGTCGGAGCCGGATTAACTGTTGACTGGTATTCGACACCAACCGGAGGCACGCCGGTATTTACAGGAAGTGCCAGTTTTACACCTCCGGGTGTTTTAGCTCCTGGAACGTACACATTTTATGCGGAGGCGCGCGATCCAGGTTCGGGTTGTATCAGTGCAAGCAGAACAGCGGTTACATTAACTGTGAATGGCATTCCTACGATTAGTCAGCCATTGAACCAAAGCGTTTGTAACGGGTTTGTGATTTCCATTGGATTTAACGGTACCTCCGGAGCAACTTTCAACTGGACGAACAACAACCCTGCCATTGGTTTGGGCGCTAACGGTGCGGGCAACATCAGTTTCAACGCCATTAATACGGGGACAACACCAATCACGGCAACCTTAACCGTAACGCCTACCAAATTCGGATGTCAGGGCTCCCCCAGAACATTCACCGTAACCGTTAATCCAACTCCTCAAGCTGCGATTACCGGTGATGTGCAAATTTGCAATGGAGAAAATACCACCCTCACTGCGAGCGGCGGCAGCACCTATTCCTGGAACACCGGAGCGGCCGGGGCAGGGTTAACTGTAACGCCAACAGCTACCACCACCTACACGGTTACCGTAACCGAAAACAACTGTTCCACCATCGCCACCGCTACGGTAAACGTTGGCCAACCAAGCAGTGCCACCGTGAATATCAGTACTTGCGACCCTGCTCAGGTAGGAACCACTACCAATACGATTCCAAACTCAGCGGGTTGCGACAGCGTCATCACCACGATCACAGCGCTGGATCCGTCCATTTGTGCCCCAACCATTGCATCAACCAACGGAACCATCACCTGCTTTGGTGGAAACGATGGCGCTTTGACAATCAGCGCGACTAACGGCCTGGCGCCGTATACTTACAACTGGTCGAACGGCGCCCAAACTGGAACAGGATCGATCGCCACATCCGGCGGTAACGCTCAACTTCAGAACCTGACAGCAGGAACGTACACCATCACGGTTACTACTGCCAGCGGACTTACAACGACCGTTTCTGCTCAGGTGGATGGTCCAATGGCGCTGGTACCCATTGCTACGGCTGTTACGAACTTTGGTCAATATCCGCTTAGTTGTTTTGGAGCTACCGATGCTACCGTTCAAGCAGCGGCTACCGGTGGCACCGGGCAATATCAATTCTCCTGGAGTGTGGCGGGCAGCAACGCCCCTGTTCTTCAGAATGTTGGCGCAGGCACTTATACCGTTACTATTACCGATTCCAACCAATGTACCGCCAGCGCTTCAGCCGTGGTTACGCCGCCGCCGCCGCTTACATTGGCGCTCGCTCTGGATGATATTGTATGCGGGGAAGATATAGTGCGGGCAAGTATAACACCCGGAAACGGCGTTGCTCCGTTTAGTGTCACCGTTGATGGTATAGCAGGCAACAACGGATTAAATCCTGAACTGAGCAGCGGAAACCACACCATCGTTTTAACAGATGCTAACCAATGCACCGCCGATACGACGCTCACCGTTATCCTACCGCCCGCTCCGTTGGTGCAGTTGCCGGGCGATGTCACTGTGACGCTCGGAGAACTGCTGACACTGGAAGCGCAAACCAACTTGACAGCCTGGGAAAACGTTACCTGGAATCCGATTCCCAATCCGAATTGTCCGGATTGCCTGATTCAGGAATGGATACCGCAAATATCAGGTGTTTACGAAGTAACGATCCGGGATACATTCGGCTGTGATGTAAGCGCATCAACCCGGGTGACCGTCAGGAAAGCCGATGAAATTTATATTCCCAATGTGTTTTCACCCAACGACGATGGCAAAGAGGACTTTTGGGAATTTAACGCGGGTGTTTCTGTCATTGCCCTTAACTCCGTCCAGGTTTTTGACCGCTGGGGCGACGAGGTGTATCACCTGGCAACGCCCACCGCAGTGAGCGACTGGAAAGGTTGGGATGGCCGTTTTCGCGGCGATCCGGTGAACCCAGGCGTATTTGTGTACTGGATCGAAATTCAACTGGCCAACGGCGACACCGCGATTAAAAAAGGGGATGTGACGGTGGTAAGGTGATTAGAATTTCGAATGTCGAACGCCGAATTTCGAAGGGAGTTTGAAGTTGGAGTGATTAAAGTATCCTGCTAAATGGATTCCTTCGACATTCGGCGTTCGACATTCGATATTCTGCTGTTCTACTGTTCTTCAGTATTTAAACACCTTTTTGATGCTTCGCATCTGGGATGTGGTGATACAAACCATGTACACTCCGCTGGGTAGCGCTCTAATGTCTAGTTCCCCAAGTTTGCTGAATGGATCAATATGAACGTCAACGGGCACTCCCGATGCCGTGTAAATTTCAACGGTGGATATCGTTTGGAATGAAGTCTCGATATAAAACAACCCTTCATTCGGGTTTGGGGCGATGATCCATGCTTCGTCTGCAGTAACCGGATTAATTCCGGTGCTGGCATAGTTGAAACCGGCCGATTCCGATACACAATTGTTAGCATCGGTCACTTGCACCGTGTACACGCCTGATTCATTTGCCTGATATGTTGCCTCCGTGGCGCCAGGAATCGGATTCCCGTTCAAAAACCATTGGTTTCCCTCTGATGCGCTGGAAGTCAACAAATTACCGTCTGCTGAAATAGCAGGAATGGCGGGCAGTGGGTTGATCATGACCACTGTAGGCATGGAAACCGCCGTGCAGCTGTTGGCGCCTGTGGCCGTAACCTGATAACTGCCTGATGTACCTACCTGAATTGTGGCGGTGCTAGCGCCGTTGCTCCAAACGTAACTTGTACCGCCAGAGGCCGTCAGTGATACCGTCGCGCCGCTGCATACCATTGTGGGGCCGTTGGGGGTGATGGTGGCTGTCGGAAGCGGCAACACCGTGACTGTCGTGGCTGCCGAAACCGCCGTGCAGCCGTTGGCGCCTGTGGCCGTAACCTGATAACTGCCTGATGTGCCTACTTGAATTGTGGCGGTGCTAGCGCCGTTGCTCCAAACATAACTCGTACCGCCAGAGGCTGTGAGCGACACCTGCGTGCCTGCGCAAACCGTAGTGGAGCCGTTGGCGGTGATGGATGCTGTCGGAGCGGCGAGCACCGTGACTGTCGTGGCTGACGAAACCGCCGTGCAGCCGTTGGCGCCCGTGGCCGTAACCTGATAACTGCCTGATGTTCCTACTTGAATCGTGGCGGTGCTAGCTCCGTTGCTCCAAACATAACTCGTACCGCCAGAGGCTGTGAGCGACACCTGCGTGCCTGCGCAAACCGTTGTGGGGCCGTTGGCGGTGATGGCTGGCTTAACTATTTCAAAAGTGCTGGAACTGGTTTGGCCGTTGTACACTGCTTGAAAAGTATAGATGCCGCCGATGATAGGCAAGGGCTTGGTCCATGCCCTCCAACTGGCGTTATAGCTATTGGTGCTGTTGTGCGTCCAACTGTTAAATGTGGAGCCGTCAGGGTTCAGGATGCTGACTTGAGCCACCAAGCCAGGCGTCTCATTGCGCATAAAAATATAAAATTTGGCTGATCCGGCAGGTAAACCCGGCCCTTGAAACGGGATGGTAAAACAAGTACTTTCATTGGTGGTTTCCGTATTCGGGCAGCCAGGCACCACAATATCGGTGGTATGAACGGAGGATTTGATGACTGCCGGTTCGGTATATGGCTTTTGCTCGACCCACCAGCTGCTTCCATTCAGGGAATTACAATTTCCGGAGTAGGGGTCAACCCTGGTTGAATTATTGTTACCTGCCCAAACTTCAAAATGCAGGTGTGGGCCGCTTGAACTTCCGGAACTGCCCACCACGCCTAAATATTCACCGGTTGCCACGCTTTGGCCGATGGCTTTGCTTGTCACTGAATTTTTTTTCATGTGCCAATAAAGTGTTCTGGAGCCATCCGTGTGTTGGAGAATAACATAGTTAGCCGGCAAATTATTTACGCCGCAATTGCGGTCAAACTGACCGTCGTTTTTATCAATGATAACGCCAGGAGCAGCGGCAATCACTTCTACCTGACTGCTATCCAATTTGTAAAAACCAAATGGGGTAGTGGCGATATCAGTTCCCCGATGGCCATCGTATGTTCGGGCGCCGCAATTATAATCGCTGGTCATGCCTGCCGTCGTATTTTGGTCGACATAGGCGGAAATCACATAAAAACTATAATCATGGAGGTTGGCTGCGGCTTTAAGCGGCCAATTGAGCAAGGTAGTTGGCGCATTTTCCTGCAATCCATTTTCAAGGTGTAAATGCTGTGCATTGGCATTGCACCTTTGCTCAATCAGGGCATAAGTTTGCGCTGAAATACATGGAGTTGCAGCAGTTTGTGCTTCAAAATGGAAGAATCCGGAATCAGAAGAATTTTCCTGCGCCAGGGTTGGAAAAGAAAACAGCAGCAAAAACAGCAGGGAAGATTGTTTCATCAATGTTGGCGACAGGGGAAAGGAGCCTTATCTTGACAGAAGATTGGGCTCATCCTCCATTCGCTGCTTACGTAACCCAATCTGCGATTGATTACTTCCCACGCACTTTCGGCCTTCCGATGCTGTGATATGCAAAACCGTTTTCTTTCATCGTATCCACATCGTACACATTCCGGCCGTCGAAAATCACTTTGTTGTTGAGCGAAGCGGCAATACGGTCGAAATCCGGGTTCCTGAACTCGCTCCATTCCGTCATAATCGCCAGGCAATCAGCGCCTTGTAGGGCTTCATACATGGTTTTGGAGAAAGCGATGCGGTCGCCGTAAATTGATTTTACGTTTGGCATTGCTTCGGGGTCGAAGGCCCGAACCTTGGCGCCAAGGTTCAACAATTCATCGATGATGATTAGGGCCGGCGCTTCTCGAATATCGTCGGTATTTGGTTTGAAGGCCAATCCCCACACCGCAATGGTTTTGCCTGAAAGTTCGTTTTTGAAATATTTTTTGATCTTTTTGGTGAGCACGCCTTTTTGAATTCCATTGACTTTCATCACGGATTTCAAAATTTTGAAGTCGTAGGAATGGTCGGAAGCTGTTTTGGCTAGCGCCTGCACGTCTTTGGGAAAACAAGAACCGCCATAGCCGATGCCGGGGAAGAGGAATCGTTTGCCAATGCGGGAATCGCTGCCCATGCCGATGCGCACCTGATCGACGTTGGCGCCGGTTTTTTCACACAGGTTGGCGATTTCATTCATAAACGAGATGCGCATGGCCAGGTAGGAGTTGGCGGCGTATTTGGTCAGCTCGGCGCTGCGCACATCCATAAAAAAGATCGGATTCCCCTGGCGTACGAAGGGTTCGTACAGCTGTTTCATCAACTTTTTGGCGCGTTCGCTGCGGGTTCCGACCACCACCCGGTCGGGCTTCATAAAATCTTCCACTGCCACGCCTTCGCGCAAGAATTCGGGGTTCGAAACCACGTCGAACAATTTCTTGGACAAATTTTCGGCGAGGATATCCGATACCTTTTCAGCCGTACCTACGGGCACGGTGCTTTTGTCGACGATCACTTTATAATCGGTGATGATATGGCTCAAATCGCGCGCGACGCCCAGGATGTATGACAAATCGGCGCTGCCGTCTTCTCCCGGCGGCGTTGGAAGCGCCAGGAAAATGATTTGCGCTTTTTCAACGGCTTCTTTCAAATTGGTGGTGAATTTCAGCCGGCCTTCCTTGGTGTTTCTTTCAAACAACACGTCGAGGCCCGGTTCAAAAATAGGAATGACGCCGTTGCGCAAGTTGTTGACTTTCTGTTCATTGATGTCGACGCAGATCACGTCGTTGCCGGTTTCTGCAAAACAAGTGCCGGTAACCAAACCGACGTAGCCTGTGCCTATTACTGCGATGTTCATGTTGCTTGATGCTGGATATTGGATGCTTGATGCTGGTAGCACCGGCTTCAGCCGGTCGGTAAGGTGGCCTTCAGGCCGCCGTTCCATCATGGCTTCGATGCCGGAAAGAAGCCCATGATTAATTTTGGCGCGCAAAGGTAGGCACTTTGGATGAGTGAACCTGCGCGGGTAGATATATTTTAAGCAAATACCGTTTTCGAAACTGGCAATGGGTGGCTTTTATTCCATGTTGTTTGTCGGGGAAGGAGCTTGCTTCCTGTCTGTCGCTTTGGCGAGGAAGCAAGCCCTCAATTAATCCTCCTTTGATCTATTGTTTAATCCACTTTGATATTCGTTTTTTCCCGCTTTTGGATTCCGCCGTCACCCAATAAACCCCTTTTGGCACCCGGCTCACATCGATGAACTCACCTGGGGTGTAGCTGGCCTGGTGAATCAGGCTGCCCGCTTGATTTACGATGGTCAATTGGGTCAAAGGGTCGGCTTCCGGCGATTCGAGATAAAGCACGGAGCTTCCCGGATTGGGGCTGATTTGCAGCGAATTGGAAGCGGTTTCTTCGGTTGCGGAAACGGCGCCAAGTTTAACAAACCAGTAATCTGAATAAAAGGACAGGGGCGCCGAATTCAAATCGCCATCACTGGAGCCCGCATATCCGCCAAAGATCATTCCACCGTCCGTACAGGGTATGATGCAATTAATCTGATCAAATTCGCTGCCGCCGATCACCAATTGAGCGATGATCGATCCCTGCGGATTCAACGTAACAATCCAGCAATCACCTCCGCCTTCAAGTTGAGTCGTATCCACATCGCCGTCATGAGATATTACCAATCCGCCAAGGACGAAGTTACCATCGGGTGTTTCAAACATGGTCGGGAATACGTCGTTACTCGAAGTGCCACCCAAACATTTTTGCCAGGTAACATCGCCATCCGAGTTGAGTTTGACAACCCAACCATCGGATGAAGAGCCTACCGCACCGTGCGAACCGCTAACATCGCCATCATTGGAATAGGAAAATCCACTAACCAGACTACCTCCGTCGGAGGTGCCAATGATGCGATAGCTTTGTTCCAGGTAAGTACCGCCCAGGCTTTTTTGCCACAACAACTCACCTACACTGTCCACCTTTACAACCCAATAGTCTCCAAATTCTGTTGTGCCGTGGTGCCCTGAAACATCTCCGTCGTTCGACCATGAAGAACCTGTCATGATAAATCCTTTGTCTTGAGTTCGCGCCATTGACCCCAGTGATTCCTGCTTGCTGCCGCCGAAGGAATTTTCCCACAGGATCGTTTCTCCGGATGCGTCGATCTCAAAAATATGGTACGAATCATTGGAGGATGCGGCAACTACAAAATTTCCGTTTTCCAGGGCGACAACACTTTTGCCGGTTGGTAGGAACCCTGGTATTGGTTTTTCCCATACAATAGCGCCGGTGGGGCTTAATCTAACGATCCAGTTAGCTCTGGAGCCTGAAAAACTGGATACATCGCCATCATGTGAATCCACGGCGCCTACAAATACGTAGCCGCCATCCGGGGTTTGCAAAATATCACCGCCATAATCCCAGTTGGTGCCGCCGTAGGAATTTTGCCATTGCAGGCCTCCCTGGGCATCCAGTTTCACGACCCAGACATCGTATTTATCGTTGTTGCCATGGTGATTACCCACATCACCATCTTTCGACCAGGAGTGACCAATGGCGATATAGCCTCCATCAGCGGTTTGACGAATCGCAGTTACTTGTTCGTCGCCGGTACCACCGTACCTGAATTGCCATTCAATGGAGGGTTGAGCAAAAAGGGAGGGTGTGGCCAAAGCCACGAGTGCAAAAAAATACAGTTTCATAGTTAATGTGTTTATGTGAAAAAAAGTAGGTTACTCGCTTCAATTCATCGCGCCAGTCATTTTCCCGTATTTATATGCAAACTTAATGAATATTGTTGACACTACCAAAATTAGGACGCATGGCTTACCCGCGTGTTGTCTTTTGAATCCCTGTTTGCCTTTTCGAAATGGGCGAGTTCACAGATGGCTTCTTGTATGATGAATTGATTTTATACAACGGATTTCGCTCTATTATTTTTCCTTGTTTCCATCCGTTGAAAAATTTTGTGAAAAAAGTTGTCAAAAAATTTTGCGCAACCATTTCGTTGCGCATATATTTGCAACCGTTTAGTTGCGCAACTTAATCACCAAAACATGAGACGAGATATTTTCCAAGCAATTGCCGACCCTACCCGGCGGGCCATCATCGCCCTGATCGCCGTGCAGGCCATGACCCCGAACGCCCTGGCCGACCATTTCGCTACGAGTCGCCAAGCCGTTTCGAAACACTTGCAAATCCTGACTGAGTGCGAGGTGGTGAGCCAATCGCAGCAGGGCAGGGAGATTTATTACAAACTTGATTTGGACAAAATGAAAGAGATTGACCAATGGCTGGAGCAGTTCCGACGCATTTGGGAGCAGCGGTTCAGCCAACTCGATGATTTGCTCAAAACTTTAAAAACAGACAAAAAATGAACTCAAACCTTCAATTCGATTTTCTGGTAGACAAAGAAAAAAACACCATCACCGTGCGCCGGGAGTTCGCTGCCGGGCGGCAACTCGTCTGGGATTGTTACACCAAACCCGAGCTTTTGGAACAGTGGTTTGCTCCAAAACCCTACTCAGCCCGCACTAAAAGTATGGATTTCAAGAATGGCGGCTATTGGCTCTATGCGATGGTCGGCCCCGATGGCCAGGAACATTGGGGACGTATGGACTACCTGACCATTCAGCCACTCGAAGGATATCACGGGCTCGACGGATTTTGCGATTCGGATGGCAACCTGAATCCGGTGTTGCCCCGGGCCGATTGGCAATCCACTTTTAGCGACTTATCCGAAAACACGCTTGTACAAACGGTGGTCACCTATCAATCGCTGACTGATCTTGAAACCATCCTCCAGATGGGCA
Source organism: Saprospiraceae bacterium (assembly GCA_016787465.1). GTDB lineage: Bacteria > Bacteroidota > Bacteroidia > Chitinophagales > Saprospiraceae > M3007. The sequence continues at coordinate 16,407 of JAEUUR010000500.1, forward strand.
TGCAAGAAGGACTGACCATGACGCTCGATCAATTGGACGCATTGTTGAACGATATAAATACACAATCATGAAAACGAACAAAATTATTTTCTGGATCTGCACCGGCATCATCTTCCTATGGTGCGGGGTCATGACCGTCGTGTTTTTTGGCAGCGAGGAACAAAAAGCGGGCATGGAACACTTTGGCTACCCGCCGTATTTCGGACCGATGGTCAGTGTTTTCAGCATTATCGGCTCGTTGGTACTCGTATTGCCCCGCATTCCGGCGCGGGTGAAAGAGTGGGCATATTTTGGGTTTGCCGTCAATTTCATTGGCGCTGCGGTGAGCAACTGGGCAGTGGATG
>JAEUUR010000516.1 GCA_016787465.1 Saprospiraceae bacterium
TCGCCGCCATTGATGCCATAGAGCGCTAACGCGGCAATACACAAGCCGTGAAAAGTACCCATACCACCCGGCGAAGGAATCACAAAACCGAGGGTGCCGAATACAAAAACCATCAACGCTGCGCTCATATCCAGGTTGGCGGTGGGTGGGAATGCTTTCAGGTTGAAATAGCATTGCAGATAAAACATCAACCATATTCCCAGAGAATAAAAGGTAAACAGCACAGGGTTTTTCAACTTCAATACACTTTTCAATCCTTCCCAAAACCCTTGCACCATGTTCATTCCTTTTTTGTAGATGGTCAGCTTCGTCAACCGCGCTCTGAACAGATAACCGATTGCCAACGTCATGGCAAAAACCATCAACAGTATGGCTGAAAGCGAGGGGCCTTGAGGTTCGGTTCCCGTTTGATGTTGATTTTGAATATACCCAAGCAAGGTGTCTCCTTCAAATAAAAATGCCAGCCCAACTACCAAACCCAAACAAACGACGTCGACCAGGCGGTCGATCACAAGGGTTCCCATTACTTTCTCAAGCGGCGTTTTTTCATACCGCGCCAGCGAGCCGGCGCGTACCACTTCGCCCATACGCGGAAAGCCAAGGTTGGCAAAATATCCCAACAAAATGGTGAGTAAAGAATTTGAAAACCGAATTTTATAACCCATGGGTTCCATGAGCATCTGCCAGCGCGCCGCCCTGAAAATATTGCTCACTGTAAATGCTACCATGACCGCAGCAAGCCAGCCAACATGCACCGTCGAAAAATCATCCATCAGTTTTTGGATGAGGCTGCATTGATCGCCCGGCACGCCATCCAGCCGGCACTGTTCTTGAAAAGCTTCATTCTGACTCCTAAAAACCAACGCAAAAATGGCGAGCCCGAATCCTAAAAAAAACAGGAACTGTAATATTTTCTTTCCCATAGGGCAAAGGTGAAAAAAATGGTTTAGAGGCTGTTTAAATTTTTTTTCAAAGGATGCTTTTGTCGTCTTTTCGGTTGCAAGTCCACTTTACGATCAATTGGTTTATGAGACAACCAATAACGCCTCAAACAAATCAAGCTGGTTCTTGGCACGCACCAGGTTGTGTTCGGGATACTGAATTTTATAATACATATCCCCTGCCAGCCAATCACTCAGGAAACGCAATGCTTGTTCGCCGGTGATCCAGGCGCCTCCCAACAACAGATTTTCCTTCTCAATTTCAGTTAAAAAACCCCCAGTTTGTTCTAAAAAACCATCAGTAAGCGACTGAAGCATATCCAGGCGGAGTTGTACAGGCTCAGCGGAATCTTCTCTGCTGGTTGGTACGAACGTGCGCACCATATCACCGAAATCAGACAAAATCACGCCAGGCATCACCGTGTCCAGATCGATGACGGCAACAGCTTGTAAACTTTGGCTATCGAAAAGAATGTTTCCGGCTTTGGTATCGTTGTGTGTAACCCTCAACGGCAAAGCGCCTGATTTTTTTAGCCGGCTGATTTCATCGAAAACTGGTTTGGCCCGAAACATCCGGCTAATTTCCGCTTCGCAATCCCCTACCCTGCCGACCGGGTCGCGCTCCAGGGTTTGCAGGAATACCGTCCAGCGCATGTCCGTATCGTGAAAACCAGGTATCGTTTCAGCAAGGTTTGATGCCGGAAATTCACACAAAGCATGTGCAAAAGCCCCATAGGCCCGTGCTGCCTGATAAGCAGTTGAAGGGTCGGCATTCCCTTCCGGCGTGACCGTATTCGCTAAAAAAGGGAATACACGCCAGTAATTACCATCCATCAGGAAGTATAAACTCCCTTCCAAGGTTGGAATCGGAGCCGGACACAAATAAGGGAAATCGCTGTTTTCCAACCAGGCAGTAACCTTGGCGATATTTGTCATCACCGCTTCCGGGTTTTTAAATACCTGGTGGTTCAGGCGTTGCAGAACAAACGTTTCAAGTTTACCCGCCCGTTCAAAATCAATGCGATAGGTATCGTTGATATTCCCCGACCCAATGGGGTGAGCTCCCAACCAGCGATCGAAATTAAAAAAATGGCGAGCAATTTCCAACATATATTTATCCTTCCAAGAGCCTGACGAGCAGGCCACTTTTTAACCTGGGTTCGAAATAAGTGCTTTTGGGCGGCAGGCATTCGCCGGAATCGGCTATTCGCGCCATATCTTCAAAACTGACCGGGAAAAGCACAAAGCCAACCCTGTCTTTACTTTTGGCATTGGTTAATTTTTGAACGCCTTGCATGCCGCGGCTGCCTTCCACATACCTGATTCTAGTATCTGAACGTACGTCGTTTATCTCGAATATTTTTTCAATGACCATGTCGTTGAGCAAGTCGGCATCGAGCGTATCGTACCCTTTGGGGGTCTGTTGAAGAATAAAATGTTTCCAATTCAGGGCATACCACGTTTTATCGAGGTACATCATTATTTCATGTTTGTGGGCTGGGCGGCGCATTGTTTCCAAAACCTCAATTTCAAACACCCTTGATAGGCGCGCCATCAATGTGGCCGGGCCTATTTTTTTCAGCCCCTCCACAACACGGTTATAATCCAGAATGTCCAGTTGGTCGGCTGCGAACCAAGCACAAAAAAGGTGGCTGAAATCGAGTCCCTGGGTATCGCCGGTTTGATACAACCAGGCGGTGGTGCTACTGCGGTGATGGCCATCAGCGATGTAGGTCACCGGAACGCGCTCGGAGAGCAGCTTTTGCAAATGTTGGATATCTTCCGGTTTGGTAACCGCCCAAAAACGGTGCGTTTCATGGTCCTGGTCAAAACGTACTACATTGATTGGTTGGCAGGTTTGCGTATAATATTCCAACCACCATTGCAGTTCAGGAACGGTTTTGAACGTAACTAAAACCGGCTTCAGAATCGCTTTCCAACGGAGGAACAACTCTCGTTGTTTTTCTTCTTTTTCATGCAGGGTTTCTTCGTGTTTTTTCACCTTTCCTTCCAAAAAATCGTCCACATGATTCAAACCCACCAAACCAATATGTTTGTTAAAACCGTGTTCAATTTGATACACATACAGTGCATCTTCGTTCAATCGGTTGTACAATCCTTTTTCAATGTATTTGACAAACTCATTTTTTGCATGGTCACAAAAAACGGTTGGTGATCCGATCAGACGAGTTCTCGGGGTCAGCGCTTTGAATGGTTTTATTTGCATGGTGGGCAGCCTCGGATAAGGGCACAAATGTACCAGTTTTTCAAAATGACGTATGAGGACTAAAAAACTGTTGTAAAATCTTCGACATTTGCATCATGAATTATTCATCCGCCTTTGTATTATTGGTGTTTCTGTTTGTGCAACAAATGCTTGGTGCACAAACTGTGGCCGACCTGGAAGCGCGTTTCAATCGGTCCGGCTCCAAACCGGAAAAAATGAGCCTGGCTTACCAGATCGCTGAAAAATCAATTGCTTCCAATCCCCGAAAAGCATCCGATTTCGCTGTCAGAGCCAACCAATTGGCTACCGAAATTGGCGACAAACGCAAAGAAGCCGACGCCGCATTTCTGGCCGCAGATGCCGAGTACCGACTGCGCAATTATAAAGAAGCTGCCGGCCGGTTTAACCGCGCCTGGGATACCGCCCGCAACTACGGATTTAAAGATATCGCCATTAGTTCTACTGAAAAGCTGCAAGACATTGCGCTGAAAGTAAACGATTACAAAGAGGCTTTGAAATGGAGTACGGAAACCGTGCGTTACTTACGCGACAATAGCGGGCCCGGGGCGCGCGGAGGCGGTGAAGCACAACGAAAGCTTGAAAACCAACTGGCCGCCGCAGAAGCAGACAACCGTTCGTTGCGCGAACAACTGGCGCGGGCTACCGGGCATACTCAAGTGCTGGAGGAAACCTATCAAACCCAACTGAAAGATGTGCAGGAAAAATCGCAGATAGAAATCAGCGAAAAATCCGCTACCATCGATCAAATCTCAAAAGAAAAACAACGCGCTGACTCTGTTGTCCGCGTCAATAACCTTCGGTTGAAAAACCTGACGGAGGAGCAAATGATCGACTCCATCGTAAAAGCGCAGCAGGAACGGCAAATTCAATCGGAAAAACGCCGCGCAGCGGAATACCAATTGGCTCAACAACAAAGCGAAGCCATGCGAAACGTCTTGCTGTTGATGGTTGGATTCGTTTTATTGCTGGCTATTTTGTTTTATTTCCGCTTCCGAGCTAAAAAACGAATGGCCAATGAATTGACTTTAAAAAATGCCCAAATCCAGGAGGCTCAAAAACGCAGCGATTCCCTGTTACTCAACATCCTGCCACCGGCCATTGCAGATGAACTCAAAGCAAGGAATAAAGTTGCCGCCAGAAAATACGACCAGGCTACCGTGATGTTCATCGACTTTAAGGGA
>JAEUUR010000543.1 GCA_016787465.1 Saprospiraceae bacterium
GATTTTGCCTGGTGTTTGTTGTTTGCATTTATAAGCGTGGCCTGGTTTGAGGTTGTAAAAATTATAAAAAACAAAACCTGATTTGAATGGACAGCACCATATTATCTCCTTTTTATCAACACCTACTCGTGGCGGGCGCCATTGGGGTCATCATTGGGCTGGAAAGAGAATTTAATACGCACGGCGATCAGGGGCACATTGGCGGAATACGCACTTTTACGTTGGTGGCTTTGTTCGGTTTTTTGTGCGGGAAACTAAGCGAAAGGGAACCATCCGGGGTATTGATTCCTGCCATGCTCATTGGTTTTATGGCACTGTTAGCGGTTGTATATGTTTTTCAGGTGAAACAAGGCAAAGCCGGTCTGACCACAGAGTTTGCTATGTTGATCACTTTGCTGTTAGGCATCATGGTAGCCCGGGGATTTATTCAGGAATCGCTGGCTGTGGTGGTAGCCACAACAGCTATTCTTTCCCTCAAGGAACAAGTGCATGGCGTTATTCGCCAGATCACGCAGGACGAAATGTTTGCTTTTATCAAGTTTGCAGTGTTGGCGCTGCTGGTGTTGCCGATATTACCGAATACGCCTTTCGGCCCCAACAACCTGTTGAACGCAAAAGAGTTGGGCTGGGTCGTTATCATCGTATTGAGCATCAATTTTATCGGTTATTTATTACTGAAATTCGTCGGCGCCCAAAAAGGAATTTTGATGACGGCGCTCATCGGCGGGTTGTTTTCATCAACGATGGTGGCATGGGTATTTTCGGCGCGCAGCAAGGAGAAACCCGATCTTTCCGCAGCCTATGCTTCCGGCATCATTGTGGCATCTTCCGTGATGTTTGTCCGGGTGTGGATGTTGTGCAGCTTGTTTTACATGGAACTGGCCTGGCGTTTATTCTTTCCACTCCTGATTTTGTTTGTCATCAGTTTGATTGCAAGTTATTTAATTTACCAAAAAAAACGAACGAACGGCGACACCACTGCGCTTGATCCTGGCAATCCGTTGGACATTAAAAACGCCGTGTTGTTTGCCGGGCTTTTTGTGGTCATCAGTTTGGCATTGTATTATTCTCAAGCCTACATGGGCAACGCAGGCGCTTTGGTTTCCGGCGCCTTATCAGGCATAGCCGATATCGATGCCATTACCATCGGCACGGCAAAATGGTCGGTAAACGATTCCACTCAATTGTACACGGCGGGAGAAGTAATTTTGATAGCAGCGCTTTCCAATACGTTTTTTAAGGGTTTACTGAGCTACGTGCGCGGGAGCCGGGATTTGGGGCGCTGGGTTGCCTTTGGGTTTGGCGCTTTGATGCTGGCCGGTATCGGCTGGCTTATTTTTTTGTGAATAAAATTTTTATATGCTATACAACTGGATCACCTTTTGCGGCTTAATCCTGCTTTCGAATTTCAACCATAACCAGAAAGCAGCGCCGCATCATGCCCCGGCCCCTAAAATCAGTTTTACCTTCGATGACGGCATCACCAACGACATCCTGTCGTTCCCATTCGAAACCTGGAACCAAAAAATACTGGATGCCCTGCAGCAGGAACATATCAGGGCCGTTTTTTTCGTAACCGGCTCGAATAAGATGGATAAAAAAGGCCGGTTCTTGTTGCAAAGCTGGGCAAATGACGGTCACCGGATTGCCAATCATTCCTTCACACATCCCAATTTCAGCAAGGACGAATATCCGTTGGCCGATTTTGAATCGGAGCTTTTACGCACCGACAGCATCATTTCAGCCTACCCTACTTACCTTAAACTTTTCAGGTTTCCCTACCTGAAAGAAGGCAAAACCAGGGAAAAAATTGACGGAATTCGCCAAATTCTGGCGCGACACGGATATCGAAACGGCCATGTCACTATCGACGCTTCTGATTGGTTTGTGAATTCCGAACTCATCAAATGCATCCAAAAACATGGCAAGGATGCGCCGCAGGTAGAACAGTTCAAACAATTTTATATCCAGCATTTGTTTGAACGCGCACAGTACTATGAATCCTTGTCGTATGAACTAAACCAACGCCATATTTCACACACGCTTTTGCTGCATCACAACCTGGCGGCTGCCCTGTTTTTAGGCGATTTAATTCAAAAATTTAAGGCCGAAGCCTGGGAGGTGACCGATGCTGATAAAGCGTTTGAAGACGAAATTTTTCAGCATACACCCGCTACAGTCCCTGCGGGAGAAAGCCTCATCTGGTCGATGGCAAAAGCCGCGGGAAAGTATGATGATCAGCTGAGATACCCCGCTGAAGACAGTCGGTATGAACTGCCGAAAATGTTGGAACTAGGGCTGATTGTTAAATGAACACCGAACAATTAAGCTAAACAACTGTGTATAGCCGCAAAAACATCATATTAGGAACACTGATTCTTCTGCTTGCGACTGCGGTCTTCGTCGCTGTGTTTTTGTTGTTCAGAAAACCTGTTGTTTCCCAACAGCAGTCGCCTGTTGTGCATGCAATCCAACCGGACAGTTTACCTCCAGAACCGGCACTGTTTTATGTGGTACAACACGAAGTACCGGTGAAATCCTATTTCAAATTCATGGATACGTTGTGCCGGCGGCTCGATACCCTGGTGGATTACGACCTGGACGAAACCTTACTCACACGCGCCAACCCCTGGCTGATGGATACGCTCATCCTTACGGATTATTACCTCAGAAAGGCGCGTGGAGAATTTGTATACGATCAAACATTGCTCGTCGTACTTCGTCACGGTGATACGCTGCGTTTGCCAAGCCCGGCTCAAGCGACAGCGCTTAAATCAAGCATTCAAAATACCTGGCTGGATGTCAATATTCCTGAGTTTCGGATGCGCATCGTTGAAGGAAGTGACACCCTGTTTTCTTTTCCCGTGAGGGTTGGACAGAATCGTCAGCGATACCTGGAAGCCATCAACCGGGTGGAAGTATTGCGCACACGCAAAGGGGAAGGTGAAATTTTCAGGATCAACCGGAACCCAGTTTGGAGCAATCCGGTAACCGGGAAATCGTATAAAGAGACGGAAAGAGACGACGGCCTTCGCACCAAACTGCCGCAAATACCCTGGTTGGAACCCGTTATCAATGGCATCCGGTATGGTCAAATGATTCATCCAACCACCAATCCGGAAACCCTGGGAAAAGCCTACTCCAACGGCTGTATCGGCACTTCTGAAGCCGATGCCTGGAGGGTCTATTTTTTTGCGCCACTTGGCACGAAGGTCGTCATCAGGTACGATCTGGCACAAATACTTCCATCAGGAGACACCCTGTTGTTGAAGGATGTGTACAGTAAACGTACGTTTAAATTGAAATAGGGTGTGTCTGAAAGCCCTATTTGAACAATTCAGTAAAGGTGTTTTTCAGGTGACCGAACGAAGTGCGCAGCCCTTCGCGGAATTTCTCCATCTTTTCACTGCTTGTTTCGTGAAAACGATCGTACCAGAGTTTCACCTCATCTGCTTTGGCGGCCAGCGCTTCAGCCATTGCTCCCATTTGGGTCAATTGATCAAAATCCTTAATCACCAGGTTGGTGCGGTAAATTTCCATTTTAACACGCAGGTTGCTGAACAGTTCGCGTTCCTGATCGTCGAGCATCGGATACAATTCATGAATGATGAATTCAACTTCGTAAATTGTTCCGACAACTTCTTCGCGCCAGCCGTTGTATTGAATAGGCGCATCGGGCTTCTCGTTCAGAATCAGCGTTTTCAGGCGATCCAAACGCAGGTTCATACGTTCGGAAAGTTTGCCGGCCCATGCGCTTTGGCGACGGAAACGGTTGCCTTGTTCATCGATGAAGTTGGAAAACTTGCCCCATTCGCGCTCAAAAGTATCTTTGGCTTCCTGAGCGCCAAGCGAAGCTTTCATGGAGAACTCTTCCATTTCATTGCGTAATTCAGCCAGTTTCGCTTTGGCTTCCTTGATCATATCTTCTGTTTGCATGACTCATTCATTTAAAAGTGAATAATCGGTGGGATTCTTTTTTCAAAGGTACAAGCTTCCTACATTGAATGCAATGACTGCCGCCGGATTCAGGCTTGACCTTGGTCAGTAACATTTGTCACTGACCCTAATCATGCAACATTTTGATCGCCGTTAGTCTGCAAATGGGTATATGCTGTCACCTTTGTATTGGCCAGTTCAATGGTGATTTTACTAAAATTTTGCTATTATGAAAACAATTCCCCTTTTGATTTCCCTGACATCAGTGGTGCTTTTCAGCGCCTGCTCCTCGCTGATCAAGGTATATTCAGAATATGAGCCGGGCGTCAATTTATTCCGCTACCATACGTATGAGTGGAGGGCCGACACCATCCCTGGCGGTTCGAACATTTACCTGAGTCAAAGCACAAGCGAGCAAATCCGGGCAGCTGTCGATGCAGAGTTGACAACCTACGGCTACAAAATTTGCACAGACCAGCCGGATTTATTGTTGCATTTCCATGTGGTGGTGGAAAACAAGGTGTACTACCAACACGACTGGAATTGTGGCGATGAAGGCCGGGCCGGTTATGGAATGTGTCACCGGGTTAAGCCAGCCTATCTACGCGAAGGCACCTTGATGGTTGATTTGATTGACGTAAAAAACGGGAATCAGGTATGGCGAGGTGTGGCTGTCGGTATCCTGGAAAACGTAACTCCCGAAACGAGAAACAAGATGATCAAATCTGCGGTGCAACAGATTTTTAAAAAATTTCCGGAAAAGAAATGGCAAATAGCCACTAAATAATTGATAATCATGAAATTGAACAATGTTTTTCTGCTATTCAACTTATGTCTATCAACGTTGTCGTTTGGTCAATCCGGCGATTTTCGATTTGATATCAAAGAACAATTTATTGCTGGCTTCGATGGTGTGCAATCATTCGCCATTGGGGTACATGAGGGGGAGTGGCTCGTGGTTGGCGGACGTAAAGACGGTTTGCATCGCAGGCAGCCTTTTGCGTCGTTTGACCAGGCCGGCCAAAACAACAGCGTTTGGGTGATCAACCCAGAAACCGGACAAAGTTGGTCGACCTCCATCAACGGGTTGCCACAAGGCATTTCCGAACAATTATCGTCAACAAACCTGGAATTCTGGCAATCAGACACGGTGTTGTATTTGATTGGCGGGTATGGATATGCGCCTTCGGAAGGCGATCATATCACGTTTCCATATTTGACGGCAGTTGATGTGCCGGGAGCGATTAATGCCGTGAAAAACCAACAATTGATTGCCCCGTTTTTCAGACAATCAGCCGCGGATGAACGATTGCGTGTTACCGGAGGATATTTGATCAAACTCGGCAACCGGTATTTTTTGGCTGGCGGTCAAAAATTTATGGGTCGCTATAATCCGATGGGCCCTACGCACGGGCCTGGGTTTGAGCAGCAGTACACGGATCAAATTCGGGTCTTCGAAATCGTCGACAATGGTAGCGGGGTATTTATCGATAATTATTCAGTATGGAGCGACACACTGAATTTGCATCGACGCGATTACAATGCCGTGCCACAAATATTTCCCGATGGTCGGAGCGGGTTTACCATGTTTTCAGGTGTGTTTCAACACCAACAGGACATTCCGTGGCTAAATTCGGTTGACGTGGACAGCAGTGGGTTCGTCGTAAACAATCAGTTTAACCAACTGCTGAATCAATACCACACTGCGCATCTGCCCATGTATGATGCGATTGGGAATCAAATGCATACGGTCTTTTTCGGCGGTTTAGGTCGCTATTATGTGGATCCTGCCAGCGGTTTATTGGTAGATGATCCGAATGTCCCATTCGTTCGTACGATAAGCAGGGTCACCCGAAATGCAATGAATCAAATGGAAGAAGTAAAAATTGGGGAAATGCCGGCACTGCTGGGAACGAGTGGTGAGTTTATTCCAATTGAATCGGGAAATATCTATCAAAATGGAATTCTGATGCTAAGTCAAATAACATCCGACAGCATAGTGATAGGTTATATTTTAGGAGGGATATCAAGCTCAGCCCCAAATATTTTTTTCACCAACACAGGAACAGAGAGCAGCGCTTCCGCTAAATTGTACCGGATATCTTTGATCTTCAAACAATCTGCATCCGACATTGAAACGCCTGTAAAAGCTGAGAAAACAAGCTTAAAAACCACACCGAATCCAACCACCGGAGATATTGTTATTGGCCTTCACCTGAATGAAACAACACCGGTTTCGCTCGCGTTATTTGATCAATTCGGACGTGTTGCCTTGCAAATGAAATCACAGGTGCTTGCTGCCGGCGATCATCAATTCCTGATTAATCTGGATTTTTTGCCCAAAGGCCTTTATCGGGTTGCGTTGATGAACAATCAAACACTAATAGCTGCAACTACGATCAGTAAAAACTAGATTCATCCTGTTTGTATATGCCAAACATAAAAAAGGAGGGCTACTTTCCCATAGTAGCCCTCCATGTGCAAAGAGGCGTGTAAAAAAGGTTCCGAAGCCAAAACCGATTACAAAAGATTAAAGAAGGAAGAAAAATTTAAGTTCAGATCAGAACCCGCATTGTCAGCATTGCGGAAATCTATCTAGTACATAGGAAGATTGTCTCAAACTTGAGGCTTTGGCCTGAACAATACCTCAAATCCAAATTCTTGTATTGAGAAAAATATGCCAAAAATCAATTTATTGAAAACAAGCCAAAAATAAAAATCAAATATAATTAATATGTTTCATTAAGAGACAAATTTCCCAAATTGGGAAAGTTCAATTCTGAAATTTACTCCTTGCCTCGGCCGCCTGAATTCCATCGTTTTACTGTTCTTTTGTAAATCGTTCCTACATTTGAACATGAATTTGAAATTCCCTTGTTACAGAATTTGTTTTCTGTTTCTATCCATCCTGATCACAGGGCTTGCTTGCCGGCAAAAAATGGCCGGCGAAAAACAGGTTCGCTTATACAACGAACCACACAGACCGCAGTATCACTTTTCACCGCCCGCCAAATGGATGAACGACCCCAACGGGATGGTGTATTACGAAGGAGAATATCACCTGTTTTACCAATATTACCCGGATGGCAACACTTGGGGGCCTATGCACTGGGGGCATGCCGTTTCGGAAGACATGGTAAAATGGAAACACCTGCCTATCGCGCTTTTCCCCGACCCATTGGGTTATATTTTTTCCGGATCAGCCGTAGTGGATTGGAAAAACACGAGCGGCCTGGGTAAAGACGGCCGTCCGGCTATGGTGGCTATTTACACCTATCATTCACCCGAAAGTGAAAAATCAGGCAGCAATACGTTTCAAAACCAAGGCATTGCATACAGTCTCGACAAAGGGCGTACCTGGCAGAAATATGAAGGAAACCCCGTGTTAAAAAACCCGGGTATCCGGGATTTCAGAGATCCCAAAGTGATCTGGCATGAAGCGAGCCAAACCTGGATGATGGCATTGGCCGTCAAGGATAAAATCAGTTTTTACACCTCCACAAATTTGTTGCAATGGAAACACAGCGCTGATTTCAATCCGCCCTGGGCCGCATACGGCGGCGTTTGGGAATGTCCGGATTTTTTTCCGCTAAAAACGCCAACCGGTGCTGAAAAATGGGTATTGTTGGTGAGTATTAACCCCGGCGCGCCCAATGGAGGCTCCGGAACCCAGTATTTTATCGGTAATTTTGACGGAAAACGTTTCCGGACAGAAACGAATGAAATCAAGTGGCTCGATTACGGCGCCGATAACTACGCAGGCGTAACCTGGTCGGACGTACCCAAAACGGACGGAAGACGGTTATTTATCGGCTGGATGAGCAATTGGACCTATGCCCAAATCGTACCGACCGAAGTGTGGCGCTCTGCCATGACGGTACCAAGAGCGCTGGAGCTTCAGGAACGCGATGGACAATACAGCCTGGTTTCGAAACCAGTCAGGGAATTACAGGTATTGCGAAGCAAAGTCGTTCAGGTAAAATCCTCCAGGATTAATTTGCCTTCCGATTGCCTCGACATCGAGTTAAGCGCTGTGGCCACTGATTTCAAACTCACTTTTTCCAACGAAAAAGGAGAAAAAGTCATCCTGGAAAAAAAAGGAGATGAGATCACCTTTGATCGAAGTCGATCAGGAATCGCGGCATTCAGCAGTGATTTCAAACAAATTCACCGTGCGCCCGCCCAAAACCTGGTTATAAAAAATATCAGGGTATTCCTCGATCGGTCGTCGATGGAGTTCTTTTTTAATGATGGGGCCTTGGCGGTTACAGAACTTGTTTTTCCAAATTCACCCTATACATTGCTTGAAACAGAAGGAATTGTTGAAAAAGGAACGTTGTATCCGCTTCGTTCGGTTTGGGAAGGTAAATGATCCAACAAGGAACGTCCAACTTCCTTACAAAACACGAGTTCCAACTGAAAATATGCACAAAATGCAAGTACCAAAAAACAAATCACTCCTTTTTTGGCTGATTATTTAAGGTGCAGCGCTCTCCATTTATTGCTGAGTGCTGCACCTTCCATCAATTTGTCGCGATGAAGCCCATGCATTGATTATTGCGATCAGGCGCCATAAAAGCTATCGCCAAACAGCGATCAAGCCTCCCATGAGCCCCAAACTAATTATCCAATAGCCGGCTACGATCAAAATGTACTTCCACCCACGACGTTCATAAAGGGCATTGGTGGCAATGATCGGAAAAACCAACAATAAGCCGGCGGCCACGCCATGAAACATACCATGCGGAAAGCTGTGGTTCGATGCCGCATATTTGGTCATGTATTGATCCAGCCACACGGCAGCTTCCGAACCGGGTTCGACCTGCATGGTACCTTTGGTTTCGTAATAAAGCGCTCCTTGTACAAAAGCATCGTGGACAGCTAGCACATTCATTTCAAAGCCAATGAGAAAGGCGAAAATGAAGGATAATAGAAAAACCATCCCCATGTTCATGCCTTTGGCATCGTCCATAGTGAGGCCGGTTGCGCGCATCCAGGCTGCACCAAAAACTTTCTGATTGTACCAAACAAAGCCTAATACCAAAGGTATCAGGGCGGCGACGAAAATTGCTAAAAAGTTGATCTCCATTTTATGTTAAGTTAGTTAGATAATAGGTTGAACATGCGAAAGTAAAAATAAAAAACAAAATGTTTATTGTTCAGTGTTTTTATTTTAAAAAATTGATCGTAGACGCAAGGAATCAAACTGTTTCACGAAGATGTACCAGGCAGGCCTTACGTGCCGGCCGGCATGACCGCGATCATGGCGATTCATGACAACACTCATGTTTTAAAATTGCATTTCATCAGAACTTTGTCGGATGTCTTTGAACAAAAATGCATTCATGGAAAAAAAGGAAGAATTACTCAACGAAACAAAAGCATTAAGAACCCGCAAACGTTTGGTCAGCGAAGGCGACGTGCTTGGAGGCGACACCCCGGAAGAAATTCAGGCTAAAACTGTGAACCGGAAAATACGCAAGAAAATCAACAAAGAGGCGGTGGCCTTGAACGATATCGTTAAAAAAACGACAGATGATAAAAAGTCGGTTGCTGAAATATATCTGAAAAGCTTTCCCATCGAAGAACAAAAAGCGCTTTTGAAAACCTTATTGGATGAGGCAAAAGCAAAAACAAAATCCGGTATCCATCCGGATGAAGAATTGGCAGTTGATTGGCGCGACGGCGGTTATCCGTATAAAAACCTGATGTCGCGTAAAAATTACGAAAAGCAAAAGTATGATTTGCAGGTTGAACTGCTCAAGTTGCAAGCCTGGACCAAACAAACGGGTAGCCGGGTGGTTATCCTGTTCGAAGGCCGCGATGCCGCCGGGAAAGGCGGCGCCATCAAACGTTTCATGGAGCATTTAAACCCGCGTGGAGCGAGGGTCGTGGCCCTTGAAAAACCTACTGAGGAAGAACGCGGACAATGGTACTTTCAGCGGTATATCAAACACCTGCCCACGTATGGAGAAATTGTACTGTTCGACCGCTCCTGGTACAACCGGGCCGGTGTGGAAAATGTCATGGGTTTTTGCAGCAAAGAAGAATATGCCGAGTTTATGCGGCAGGTGCCTGATTTTGAACGAAACCTTGTGAGAAGCGGGATTATACTCATCAAATTTTGGTTTTCCGTCAACAGAGAGGAACAAAAACGTCGTTTCAAGGACCGTGAATCACACCCGCTCAAACAATGGAAACTATCGCCCATCGACCGGGCCTCCTTGGATAAGTGGTCTGATTATACCGTTGCGAAAGAAAAGATGTTCTTTTTTACCGACACTTCCGACGCACCCTGGATCGTTGTTAAATCCAATTGCAAAAAACGGGCGCGCCTCAATGCCATGCGATATGTATTGCACAAAATTCCGTATGATAAAAAGGACATCAAACTCGTCGGCCGTATCGATCCCTTGCTTGTTGGGCGCTCAAACGTCATCTATGAAAAAGGTGAAAGTTTTATGATGGGCGACGACGGATTTGGGAAAGGAAAAGATTAATGAAGGACGCCTGCTGGGTTTTAACTAAGAGGCTGTTTTGCTTCCCGTTGAACCTTAGCAAAATCTTTCCAAAGAAAAATACTCCACACTATACCAAGCAATTGTATGCTGCTATATCCTATATAGTTCGACCAGTCATCGGGTTGATAAGTTTGCTTAAATACATGATTGTAAATGAAGAAGAATGGAATACAAACCATTCCGGATCCTATTCTCAACCATATTGGGAATAAAGTACAAAAACTGACGAGAAGCATGGATGGAGCCAAAGGAAGCAAAATAGTCGCCATTTTTTCTTCATTAACGGCATTGAATGAACTGGATGCAAATGATATTCCATAGGTGATACAGAGTAAGGTAAATCCACCAGCGGCTAGGTGCTCGTTCCTGCTGCCGATGTATCGACTTGCCAATATGCTCGCCATGATCGCGGAGGTGTCGCCAAACTGCCAGGCAACCACTTGTTCCATACTTTCAGGCTCAAAAAAGGCGCCGCCCAAGCCGCACAAAAAATTAAGCAGAAAGCCCAAAGACATGAGTTGGAGGAGCGTTCGGAGTTCTGATTGTTGTTTCATTTCTGATTAATTAAGAGAGGAAGCAGCAGATGAATGGTTCCAAATGACAGCCCCTAGCCAGAAAGTGCCCAGCGGTGCAAACCACAGATAAAAATTAAGGCCTATTGTACTAACTAGTTCCAGTTGAAAAGCCATTCCGAATACATCCAGCAAACTCGCTACCCCAAGAGCAGTAAATAACAAAGCAAGCCATTTCCGTTCTGTACGGAGCAGCCAACCAACTCCTACCCACCATATAGCTCCCATCAGCATGGAAAACATATTCCAAATGCCATCCATTACGGCATGTACGGTGCCGGCGTAAACTTGTGCCACAGCAATTTGTTGAACTGGATCGCCAGAGCCGTACGCTGCAAACAAAGGCTGCGTGGCGCCTGTCAATACTGCCGCCCCCAATGCACCTGTTAGTATGTAGCCTAGCCCAAAAAATGCAAACAACTTACTGTGTAATTGCGCCTTTGGCGATAACCAATGGTGCAGGTGTATTACGGCAGGGGCCAATAACAGGTAATATCCGGGGATGTCCAAGAACCAACCCCAACGCAGCGCGAAGGAAGGGTCAGGTTGGTAGGCGATTGCTTTAACAGGGTTGAAAGCCACTTCAAAATCCCAGTTGAAAGCATTAAAAACTAAA
>JAEUUR010000590.1 GCA_016787465.1 Saprospiraceae bacterium
AGATACAAGATAAAATAGAGGGCAAACGCAACGAAGCCATAGTACATCATCAACCACGGAACCTGATCGCCTTGGATGCTTACCTGAATATTGGTGCGAAAGAAAAAATTGGTTAAAAACAACGTCAAAAACCGGAGCGGATAGACGTAGAAGATAATTAAAGCTATAAAAATCGTGTTCAAAATGGCCAATTTGGCATCATGGAGCGTATAAATTTCAGAAAACCTCAAATGCTCGTTCCACACTGTTACCAAAAAGGCAATACTTATCAGAAATGCCGGCAGCGTTTTGGTGAATGTCAATAAGTCGTCAAAAGAATTAGGGTTTGCCAGATTGAATATCAACAAGGTAATTGCGATGCCAAAAACGCCATCGGTCAGGTTGTCCAGGCGGGAAGGCTCAGCACCCCGGTAGTGAATTCTGGGGTCGTGTGTTTTGTTTTTAATAAGGTTGTTTCTCATAATACTATAAGGCAATTGCATTCAAAGAAATGCATATTTATTGAATCGGTTGTAATGTATCAATCGAAAAACGCGGCTAGGATCGCGGATTCGTTGGATTAATGGATTTCGCGGACTTTGATATTCAAACAATCGAATAATCGATACAATCGACACAATCGAATCAATCAACACATTCTCCTTTATCTTTGCAGGGATTTATGGAAGATTCAGGAACCAAAAAAACACCGCTAAGGCTGTTGCTAAACCGCGTTAACCGGCGCGAGTTAAAGGAGCGGATGCGCCAGAGTACGGAAAAGCGCGTCACACTTTCGTATTACAAATATGCGCGCATCGACGACCCGCACACTTTTCGGGATGCCCTGTTTTTGCGCTACCACGAATTGGGTGTACTTGGCCGTATTTATGTTGCCCAGGAAGGGGTAAACGCACAATTATCGGTACCGGAAACGCAGTTTGAATCTTTCAAACAATACATGGATACCTGGCCCATGTTCCAGGGTTTGCGCCTGAACATTGCCGTGGAAGCCGACGGGAAGTCCTTTTTTACGCTTACCATCAAAGTGCGTGAGAAAATTGTGGCCGACGGCATCGACGACCCGAATTTCGATCCGTCGCAAACAGGCACCCACCTCAACGCAGAAAAATGGAACGAACTTGCCGCCGATCCGGATACCATCATCGTGGATATGCGCAACCACTACGAAAGTGAAGTGGGGCATTTTGAAAACGCCATCGTGCCCGATGCCGTTACCTTCCGGGAAGAACTGCCTATGGTAGCCGAAATGCTGGCGGAAAATAAAGACAAAAAAATCCTGATGTACTGCACGGGCGGCATCCGTTGTGAAAAAGCCAGTGCGTACATGAAATACCGCGGCTTTGAAAACGTGTTCCAGCTTGAAGGCGGCATTATCGAATACCACCGGCAGGTGAAAGCGCGCGGATTGAAAAACAAATTTTTAGGCGTCAATTTCGTGTTCGACGAGCGCTTGGGCGAGCGCGTCAGCGCCGATGTGATCGCACATTGCCATCAATGCGGAGCACCGGCCGATACCCATGTAAACTGCGCCAATACCTATTGCCACATTTTGTTCATTCAATGCCCGGCATGCGCCGAAAAATACCACGGCTGCTGCTCCGAACAATGCTCCGATTTTATCGCATTGCCCGAGGCTGAACAAAAAGCCAAAGCGCCTTCCACGGTTTTCAACGGAACCAAGTTCGGTAAGGGCGCTTACAAGGCATTTAGAAAATCTTCGTCGAACCTGTAACCTCGCCGCAAAGACCTGTGTCTGTATTATACAATGGCTGCTATTCTAACCGACGATGAATTGATCCGGCAGGCTCAGGCAGGCAGGCAAAGCGCGTATTCCGCGCTCGTACGTCGGTATGAACAGTATGCATTTACCCTGGCCTATCGGTTTGTGAAAAACAGGGAAGATGCCCATGAGGTAGCGCAAGATGCGTTTTTACGGGCGTTTCGATATTTGCCGGAGTTTCGTGGCGATTCCAAATTCAGCACCTGGTTTTACCGAATCGTTTATTCTACCTCATTGAATTTTCTGCGGAAGCAACACCCTGAAATCCATTCGCTCGACGATGAAAACCGACCCTTGAAAATCCTTGACAATAGTGGAAATGATGCTTCGCATGCCCTTGAAACGGAAGAAAGAAATGTCGCCGTTCATCAAGCCATACAACAACTTTCGTCGGACGATGCCGGTATCATCACCCTGTTTTACCTTTACGAACAAAGCCTTGAAGAAATTTGCCAGATAATGGGCCTTTCTATGTCGAACGCCAAAACCAAACTCTGCCGGGCCCGGCAAAGATTAAAGGGCGTTATGACAGCCGGTGTGGAATATTGATGAAAATTAAACGCCATGCTGTTTCAATAAATTAAATATCAATCAACCTGATATACGATCATGAATAATCATTTTCTGCTCACCGACGACATGCTCTGGGACTATGCCGATGGCTTGCTCTCCGACAAAGAAAAAGCGCAGGTTGCCGCTTATTTGCAGCAGCACCCTGAGCATCAGGTTCGATTAAAAGCGATAGAGGCGGAAAAAAACGCCTTGCTGAACCTGCCTTTTGAAAAGCCCAATAAAGGATTTGCCGACCGGGTAATGGCGTCCTGGGTGGCAGAACAAGCCTCCGTGCGCGCGGCCGTGCGCAAACCCGACTGGATTTTGTCGTCGATTACAATCGTTTTCAGCTTGTTTATATTAGGTTTTCTGGCACTTTTTATGTTCCTGGCCCCAGGCGCCGCCGTGGAAATTCCTACGTCTCTGATTCCGGAAATTCCGAGTTTTGATTGGGCCGCTGTATTTCAAAACCAAGGTTTTTATTATGGGTTCATGCTGATACTTGCCTACCTTGGCTTGCAAATTTTGGATAAATATTTGCAGCAAAAAAGGCGGCTGGATCTCCGCTGACTTTTGCCGGCGTTCGTTGATCATTCTGATTCAGGTTGAAATGGAAAAGGACAAAAAGAAAATCAAGTTTGTGTATCAGCCCGAGTATCCGGGTGGCCCAAAGGAGTTGAGTAAATTCATTTACAGCAACTTACGTTATCCCAAAGTTGCCCTTGAAAACAATATTGAAGGCACTGTTTATATCGAATACGATGTGGATTACAAGGGCGTTGTGATTGCCGCACGGGTACTTAAAGGAATTGGCCATGGTTGCGACGAGGAGGCAGCCCGGGTTGTCAAATTGCTCAAATTCAGCGTTGCCCGAAACAGGGGTGTTCAAGTATTGTTCCATCAAAAGGTGCGGGTTAAATTCGCACTACCCAAACAAAAACCGGCCCCGCAAGCAACCTCCATGCAAGTCACCTATTCGGTTACCCCTGCACCCGCAGCCGAACCGCCAAAATCGGATGCGCCTGAAAAAAAGGAAAATACATACAGTTATACCATTAAGTTGTGATTTCAAACAAGCCCGACAGGCAGAGTTTGGTATATTAATTCAATTTTTAACTTTTATAGTTTTACTCCACACCCTTGCTTTTCATCTTATTTGTTTTGTTGTTATACATTTAAATTATTAAAAATTTATTTTTATTTTGTAATTTTTAAATTTTATTGTTTTTTGTTTTGGCTCAACCTCAATTGCGACAGAATTAGTCATATAGTAGATTTTTGACCAAAAAATCAACGGTATTGAATAATCTGCTTTACGTTTGCCAACCAACTCATTTCTATTTTTACACTTAACAAAACAGTTCAGTTATGAAGTACAATTTCCTACGCAAAAGCTTGATGCTGTTCGCGTTACTCGTTGTGGGTGCGCAGGCTGCATTGGCTCAGTTCACGGCTACGGGCCGTGTAACAGATGCTTCCGGTCAGGGTATTGCCGGGGCAACCATCGCCGTAGTAGGTGGTGGCGGCGCCGCTACCGACGTGGATGGCAACTATCGCGTGAAAGTCGATGGAGCAACCGCCACCCTGGTGGTTTCTTATGTCGGCTACAAATCAGTAACCGTACAGGTTTCTTCTTCGGCCGCAACTGCCGACGTAACCCTTGAAGAAGATTTTGCGGGTTTGGATGAAGTCATCGTGTCCGGTTTGGCCACCAATGTAAAACGTTCCAACCTGGCAAATGCCGTTTCTTCGATTTCCTCAAACGATCTGGTGGGCACCACCGTTCAATCGAGTATGGATGCAGCATTGTACGGCAAATTAACCGGGGTGAATATCATTTCAAACTCAGGCGCTCCGGGCGGAGGCACCACCGTAAAATTGCGCGGTATCACTACTTTAAACGGCAGCTCTCAGCCGCTTTACATTGTCGATGGCGTGTATTATGATAACTCGGCTTTCACTTCCAATACCAATTTCATTTCGAAAGCAGCCGGCCAGGGAAGCACATTGGTTCAAGATAACCCTTCCAACCGCGTTGCCGACCTTGATCCAGAAGATATCGAGCGTATTGAAGTGCTGAAGGGCGCATCCGCTGCAGCAATGTATGGTTCGCGTGCAGGCGCAGGCGTTGTGATCATCACCACCAAACGCGGCCGCCGCGATGGAACTTCCCAGGTGAATTTCTCCCAGTCCATCGGGTTCCAGCAACAATTGAAAAAACTTGGCGTACGTGAATGGGACGAAGCAAAAGTTGAGGCCGGATTCGGCGCTTCCGAAGTACCCGTATTCCAGGCTGCTAAAAATGCCGGCAAACTTTACAATTACGAAGATGAGTTGTATGGAAACAAAGGTCTCCTGAGTACTACCCGCCTTTCTCTCAACGGCGGTAGCGACAAAGTAGGATATTTCGCAGGTTTTACCCGTAAAACAGAAGAAGGGATTATCAAAAACACGGGTTATGAAAAAACGTCCGCCCGTTTGAACCTCGATCTCAAACCCTACTCATGGGCCGACCTCCAAATCGGGATGAACTATGTAACCTCTAACGCCGATCGCGGTTTCTTTAACAACGACAATACCTCCACTACGATGGGTATTTCGTTCGTGTCGACACCTTCCTGGGCAAACCTGTTCCCTGATGATAACGGCAACTACCCGAACAACCCATACGCGCCTTCCAATTTCCTGCAAACGCGTGATTTGATCACCAACAGTGAAAAAGTGGATCGTATTCTCGGCGGCGGTATCGGTAACTTCCAGATTTGGAACAACGAACGCAACTCGCTGAAGTTGATCGTTCGCGGCGGTTTGGATCAGTACACCCTCGAAACGCAATCCATTTTCCCACGGGATCTGCAATTCCAAAAAGATGGAAACGGAACCAACGGCGCTTCAATCAACAGCGTAGCCACCAGCCGCGGAACCAACATTGCAGCGTTCTTCGTACACACGTTGAACGTAGGCGACAACAACACAACCTTCCGTACGCAAGCTGGTGTAACGCAGGAAAACCTCGATCAAAACTACACCAACACCGTTGCAACCCAACTGATCGGTTCACAAACCAACGTCGATCAGGCCGGTTCTATCCAGTCGGCGCAAACCAAATTGATCCAGCGGGACAAAGGTTTCTTCGCACAGGAAGAATTCAACTATCAGGAAAAGTTGATCGCAACGGTAGGTATTCGTGGCGACAAATCATCACGCAATGGCGACCCGAACAAGTTGTACTACTATCCGAAAGCTTCGCTTGCTTTGAATATCCATAAATTCACCGACCTGGGTACAACGCTCAGTCAGTTGAAATTGCGTGGAGCGTTCGGACAATCAGGTAACTTCGGTCCGTTTGGCGCTACATACACACCGCTTAACCCGATCATCATCGATGGCTCTACCGGTTCGCTGATCGGAACCACCGCAGGTAACGAAGACATCGGTCCGGAACGTCAAACAGAAATTGAAGTAGGCGCCGATTTAGGTTTGTTCAAAGATCGCCTGACCATCGAAGCAACTTATTACATCAAAAAAATCGATGACCTGATCCTTCAAGTGAACCGTCCGTCGTCAAGCGGTTTTACTGCCGGCTGGCAAAATGCAGCTGATCTTGAAAACAAAGGTGTGGAAATTGCCCTCGATGCAACCCCCGTGGCTAGCAAACGTTTCCAATGGAATACACGGCTGAGCATGTGGTTCAACCGCGCTAAAATTACGCGCCTCGACGTGCCGGCATTCAACGTGGGCGCTTTCGGTGCTACGTTGGGCACTTACCGCATCGATACCTTGGCAAGCCCTACCCAATTGGTGGGTATCGGCCCAAGCGATCAAACCGGCGACAAAAGCGATCAGTTCTTTGTGTACGGCGATGCCGAGCCTGATTTCCAACTTTCTTTCAACAACGGCCTGAGCTTCGGCAATTTTGAATTCAATGCCCTGTTGCACTGGAAAGCCGGCGGCGAAAACGTCAACCTGAGCACCCTGCTTTCCGACATTTTCGGTACCAGCCCGGATTATGACGATACAACCACCGATCCAAGCGGATCACTGAGCAACGGCGCATACCGCCTCTCTCAATTGGGTGTTTCAGCGCAAGCATGGGTAGAAGACGCATCCTATGTGCGTTTGCGTGAGGTTGGTTTGCGTTACAACTTGCCTAGCTCTATGTTCAACGACCGCGCCAAGATCCGCATCGGCGTTTCGGCGCGCAACCCGTTGAACTTCTTCAAATACAACAGCTATGATCCTGAAGTATCCAACTTCGGTACCAACGCTATTTCTTCAAACGTGGAAGTAACACCGTTCCCGTCTGCAAAAAGCTATTTCGTGACCCTGAGCGCTACGTTCTAATCCCAAAACAACCCATTTTTTCATATCAAATTTTAGAAAAATGAACTTGAAACATATTTCAAAAATCGTCTTCCCGATGTTACTCGTGATCGGTTTTTCCGCTTGCGAAATCGAGAAAATCGAGGATCCAAATAACCCAAGTGTGGGTGCAATTACCGGGAATGCTTCCTTGAGTGAAATTCAAAACCTCGTGGATGGTACTGAAGCCGCTATGCGTATCAACCTGGGCTTTTATTACGATGGCGTAGGCGCTATCGGTCGTGAAATCTATCGTTTCTCTACCTCCGATCCGCGTTTTACCTCCGATTTGTTGGGTAAAGGCTCTGCAGTACTCGATAACAATACCTTCTATACGACCAACCCGTATGCAGCCCGGTATCGCGCCATTAAAAATGCGAACCTATTGTTGGAAGCGGTAGATAACACCAAGGCGCTGACATCGGATGAGCAACGTAATGCCGCCCGCGGATTTGCCAACACGATCAAAGCATACCAATTGCTGTTGGTTTGGGTGCAGCAATACGATAATGGCATTCGCGTCGACGTAGCAGATCCGAACAACCTCGGCCCATTCGTTGGTCAAGGCAATCAACAAGAAGGTTTGCGTGCCATCGGCACTTTGCTTGATCAAGGCAACACACAACTGAACAGCGGCGGTTCGGAGTTCCCATTCGGCCTCAGCAGCGGATTCAACGGTTTTGACACGCCAAGCTCTTTCGGCAAATTCAACCGCGCCCTTCAGGCACGCGTGCAAGCTTACCTGGAAAGCTGGGATGATGTATTGACGGCGCTGAATGGCTCGTTTTTCGATCTGACAGGTGGAAACAACACCGGCGTTTACCATCCTTTCTCCACAGCAGGCGGCGACGAACTCAACCCGCAATGGTTCCCGCTGGGCGCTACAGGCGAATCCCGCGTGGTACAACCTTCCTGGGTTACTGATGCAGAAGCCGGTGATACCCGTTTGTCGAAAGCAACGCTGCGTACGGATACTGAATTCCAGGATGGCCTGCAAAGCGATTACGACCTCACTGTGTATGCTTCCAATTCATCATCAATTCCGATCATTCGCAATGAAGAGTTGATCCTGTTGTATGCAGAGGCTAAAATTCAGAAAAACGACCTTGTGGCTGGTGCAGATGCCTTGAATACCATCCGGAACAGCGCAGGTTTGCCAGACTATTCAGGCGCCAATACCAAAGACGCGCTCATCGATGAAATGCTCAAGCAGCGCCGCTACTCCCTCTTCGGTGAAGGCCACCGCTGGGTAGATATGCGTCGTTACAACCGCCTGGGTACCCTTCCGATCGACCGCCCTGGCGACGATGTTTGGGTGAAATACCCACGCCCGGCGAATGAAGACTAGTTGATTTTTCGATTGGTTCGATTTGGAGGCCGTCTCACATAGGTTTGTGAGGCGGCCTTTTTTATTTTTCGATTTTTCGATTGATGCGATTGTCCGATTCTATAATTTATTTGGAGGCCGGGTTTTTTATTTTTCGATTTTTCGATTGATGCGATTGTCCGATTCTATAATTTATTTGGAGGCCGGGTTTTTTATTTTTCGATTGGTTCGATTATAAAAAATCCGCGAAATCCATAAATCAAAATCCGCGAAATCCATTAATCCTATAAATCCGCGTTTCTCATCTCCGCTTCGAAATGACAGCCGTGTTATTCAAAGGATATAATTTTCTAATAATATTACACGTATCAAACTTGGTGTGTATTTTTAGGTTAGAATTCATCTTAAAACACATCCATTACTAAACTCGCCAAATGAAAAAGTGCCCTTCCCTGTTGTTTTTCGGTATATTCATTTTAATCGAATCAACACCGGCTGCTGCTCAAATCTCTTTCGCTCCTCTACCTACCCAGCCGCCCGATCACATTCTATCTATTGCAAACGATACGGTTCATCACATCATGTACGCCTGCACATCTACCCGCGTACAACGTTCCTTTGATCAAGGCATTACCTGGGACAAAACGGCCAACACGGGCGCCTTCGGGATAAACACCTTGTTTGTAACCGCTTCCGGGCAATTGTATGCCGGCGTAGAAATGACGGTTTCCGGCGCGGCTTCGGGCCTTGTCGCTTACAACCAGGTCACTAATACCTGGTCGGCCGTACCCGGCGCGCCGAACAACATCAGCGCTATCATCGAATTACCGAATGGCGATTTGGCAGTAGGCACGGGTTCTTCTGCTAACTTTCAGCCCAATGCGATCAATATCGGTACCGGGATATACCGATTCCAGGGAGGCTCATGGGTTGCCGAAAACGCAGGACTTCCGATGTTGCCGGGCTTTAACAACCTCCCCTACATCAAAGGTTTTGCGATCACCACCGATGGCGAATGGTATGCAGCTACTTATGGGTGCGGCGTATTGCATTACCAAAACGGAAGCTGGCAAGATGCCGGTTTGGGTTTGGTGAACGCCAGCTCGATTTTAGCCGGTCAGCAAAATACTTTGTTTGTCGGGCTCGATAACGGCGTAGCCCGGCGTGATGAAGCAGGCAATTGGACTCTATCCTCCGGACTGCCGGCAAAGCCTGCGCGCGCGTTGGTACAGGCGACTACCGGGAAACTCTATGCCGGATTGGGTTATTATGTGTGGATGAACGGCAGCCTTGCCGGTGAAATTTATACTTCTTCCGACGATGGTTTAAGCTGGCAAAAAAGCGACGGCGGGTTGCGTACTTCGGATGTTTTGTGTTTAAAATGTGTTGGAACCCACTGTTTTGCCGGGGCTGCCGGGCTTTGGCAAACGGTGAACGCAGGCCAGGCATGGTCGAGCGTGAACAGTCCTTTTTGGGGAAGTAACCAAGCCTTTTCCGTTCACCAAAACGCCGCCGGGCATTTATTTGCAGCCTGCGACAACCAGCCCAAATTTGCCGGGTATGGCGGTATTTTTCGCTCCACCGACGAAGGGCAAACATGGGAACAAATTCTGACGGGCATTAACCGGCATCGTTGTAATTTTTTGTTTTGTGATAGCCAGGGGAACCTATGGGCCGGATTCACCCGTTTTGTCGGCACGGCAAGCAACGGCTCGCATACCGATGGCGTGCTGTATAAATCCGTCGATAACGGCGAAACCTGGCAACAAAACACCGGTATTCTCACCCCCACCTTGCGTTTTTCCGGCATGAAGGAAAGTCCAACCGGAAAACTATACGTGATCAACGGCTGGGGCGGCCCTTCGAATATTTCTGCTTCTTCGGATTATGAACATTGGGACAACAGCCTGAACGGAGGAATGGGCAACGGAGGAATGGCTTTTGGACTGGCCGTCAACCAGGTCGGTGATGTATTTGTCGGAACGGAAACACAGGGTATCATGCGCTCGCTGTCAAACGGTACAGCACCTTTTGAAACGGTCAGCCCCATCGTAGGCAACAGTTCTGTCTTTGTGGATGCATCATCCGGATATGTATTCGCAGGAGGTGGCGGCAGTGCAAATGGACTGGGTTTTTGGGCTTCCGTACCGGCGGATAATGGCGCCAACATGTTTCAATTCGAACAGTTTCCGGTATACACTTATCCAGTGGCTATGGTATTCGACAACCGCGGAAACCTGTACATGACCTCCAACTCTGCCGGGTTTGCCAACGCCGGCTTTTACATTGCTTCCGGCCCCTGGCATGCCGGCAGCTCGTTTAGCAAAGTGATGGCCAACGCCAACGTGTCGTATTATTTTACCAGCATGTTCATCGACCCCTGTGGGTACATCTACGGCGCGCAGAACGGCATTTACAAAAGCGATGTACCTGTAAATACCCCGCCGGCTCCAGTCCTTCAAAACCCGGGTAATGGAACGCTTCTTCAGAGTATGCAGGTAGCTTTTGCCTGGCAACATTCCTGTACGCCCGACCAATTCCGCGTTCAGGTTTCTACCGACAGCCTGTTCTCCGCGCTGCTCATCGATACCCTGTGCCCAACCAATACCTTCAACGGCGACTTACCGGGAGAAGCCACTTACTATTGGCGTGTACAGGCAATCAACGCCGCGGGTGATGGAAGCTGGTCGGCAGTGTTTCATTTTTCCATTTCTCCAGCTATGTCAGGCGTTCAAGGGCCGGCAGAATTGCCGATTCGCGTTTACCCAAACCCAGCGCAAACAACGATCACACTGGAATCCAGCGTGCCTCTTTCGGGAGCAAGACTGCTGTTGTATGATTCCACTGGAAAACAAAGGTGGGAAGGCGTTTGGGAAAATCAGGTTCAGCAAATTTCCCTGGA
This sequence comes from Saprospiraceae bacterium, assembly GCA_016787465.1. Taxonomy (GTDB): domain Bacteria; phylum Bacteroidota; class Bacteroidia; order Chitinophagales; family Saprospiraceae; genus M3007. The sequence goes on from JAEUUR010000590.1 coordinate 10,924, forward strand.
GCATTTGCCCTCCGGCGTGTATGGCCTGGTGGTTGGAAGCGCATGGTACAAGTTTGTTAAGAATTAGGCTTTGTCTACTTTTCCATCTCGTTCAATTGGCACCAATACCCTAATTATAATTTTAGCAGTCTTTTAACACTTTTAGCGAATTTTCGCTCTTAATTTTGTATCCTTTAAGCACATAAACATCTAAACTATGAAACGATTTATTTTTCTGAGCATTTTCTCAGCAATGGCATGCACAACAGCCTGGACCCAGAAAAGCCATGCATTGGGGCTTGAAGTCGGGCAGGTACCAAAACATGGGGCCATGTTACATTATGAATGGATGCATTCCAATTTTAGCCTTGCCGTGGAGGGAGGTTTTCGATCGAATCCGTACAAAGCGCAAGCTGGAGTAGTCGAATATGATTATTACTCTCGAACCCAAAATACCTTCGCCAAAGCGCCAAAAACAACGGCTTACGATGCGCCCGCTGATTACGGGAGTTTTTGGCCTCAAACTTCCTTAATTTTATCTGTTGGCCCAAAATACTATTTACAGCGGGAGAAGAAAAATTCACTGGTAATTGGGTTTTTAGGTTACCTGAATTACCTCAAAGGATTTGAAGTGGCCGATGATATAACGCTGGTAAGAACAAGCACATCCTCTACAGAGATATTTTCAAGTACCCGAACCGACTACTGGCACTTGAAACGCACGTTAACGCCAGGGGCTGAACGATATACCATGGGCGTATCGATGCATTTGGGGTATCAATTACTTCTTACCAGAGATGTTTCTTTCACCTTAGGTTTTGATATCGGCCGGATGTTGCACGGTGAAGTTGCCAAATCGGAGGTATTCGAGCTCCAACCTTTGTTTTTTAGGCCGCAACTTCTGGCGAAATACCATTGGTAATCGAAAAACGCAGCCTTTAATCGCGGATTCGTTGGATTTATGGAATTCGCGGATTTTGATTTATGGAATTCGCGGATTTTTTATAATCGAACCAATCGAAAAATAAAAAACCCGGCCTCCAAATAAATTATAGAATCGGACAATCGCACCAATCGAAAAATCGAAAAATAAAAAAGGCCGCTTCACAAACCTATGTGAGGCGGCCTTCAAATCGAACCAATCGGATCAATTCTTACGGTGCTGTATTCACCTTTTCAAAGCCTTCGCCTTTTTGGTAAATTTGATCGTGGGTGCGGTAATCAACGCCGTTCAACACTTTGATCAGAGAATCGCGGGCGACCATAAATTCCTGCAGGACGGCGCCTTTGATCG
>JAEUUR010000604.1 GCA_016787465.1 Saprospiraceae bacterium
ACGCAGATCCGGTATTGTCCGGAGCCTTGGGTTAAGGTCAATTCCGGCAATTCGGCAAAACCGCTTTGGTCGGCAATGAAGGTTGTCAGCACCTGACCGGAGGGCGCTTTTACTTCAACCCGAACATTGATCAATGGATCGGAGGAATAAACCCTCAACCATAACTTATCGTTGTTATTGACGGAAAGCAGGTATTGGTCTGTTTCGCCTGCCGACAAATACCCGGTGGTTGCATTGCCGCAGGAGAGGGTTGTTTGTCCGAAAGTTTCAACATTGGTCAGCAAAAGGTTGCCGAAAAGCAGCCATAAAAAGCGAAGGAAATACAATTGATTACGCATGGTGTGGGTTGGTTAAGTGTAAAGAATATCCAGGTGCGTGCCGGGCTTGAGCCTGGCAGCAAGGGTTTGAGGGGTAGCAGAAAAATTCAGTTTGCGATGCGCTACAAGAAATTAATGCCCGGGTACAGCTGACGCAAGCGCGCCCAGGTTTGTCGTTTTCGGGTACGTGCAACCCGAATCAATTCACCATTGCTGATCTTAACTTCGCCAGCGTCGTTGGGAAGGTTGCCGGCAGCAATGACATGTTCCAGGTTCACGATATAGGAATTGTGTACACGTTCAAAGGTGTTTTCGAGGCTGGTATCTTCAGCCAGGTATTCGTATTTACCAAGGTTTTGGCGCTGCAGCAATTTGGTTCCATCGCTCAAATATGCTTCGCATAAATCGCTGAGGGCATGGAAATAAAGAATCTGCCCGGGGTCGACAAAAACCACGTTGTTGGTTTTGTGATCGATGAGCGGGATCGTTTTCCGATTAGATCGATCCGATTTGGAGTTGATAAAATTATCGATCAATAACTTGGTATGGCGTTTATCATGGTGCCGCTGAAAAGCTTCTTTCAGTTCTTCGGGTTTAACCGGTTTCAACAAGTAGTGCAGGGCCGCGTGCCGGAAGGCATCCAGCCAATATTTATCAAACTCCGTTACAAACACCAACCCGAATTCCATGGGATGGCCTTCTTTGCGCAAACTTTCCAACATCTGGATTCCGCTTAAGAACGGCATTTCGATATCCAGAAATACGAGGTCGGGTTTGTAATCGATGATTTTATTTTTGGCTTCCTGACCATTTTCGGCTTCCATCAAATCGGAAGGTTTGAGTCCTGGAATCTGTTCGAGCAACATACGTTTGAGGCACGCGCGTTCAGCGGCATGGTCTTCAGCGATCAGGATGGTTTCGGGCAACGCAGGCATATTTCGCGTGTTTAAATCGTGATTTGTGATCGGGTTCATGGCGGAACAGTTATCCGTGTTTAAAAAATTCCAGGGCCCAGGTATCCAAACTGTCCGGAAGGGTGATGGTAATTTTGGTGCCTGGGTACTTTAAGTTTTCAGGGTGACAAGCTTCCACCTTGAGGGAGGCCGGAGCAATGTCGTTGTCAGGGTGAAGGTGGGCGTGTTCAGCTAATCCGCTGTTGAAGTTTTCCAAGCGTCGGCGGATACTTTCAAACCCATACGAGGTACTTTTCCAGGGGTTTGAAGCCATCGTCTGCACCGCGTCTATGCCGATGCCATTATCCTCCACGATGCAAGTGATGGTTTGAGTTTGGGCGTCGGGTTTCAACCAAACATGCACTTCCCATTGATCCGGTTTACCATTAAAGGCGTATCGTATGGCATTTTCAACGATGGTCTGCAGCATAAAAGCCGGTATTTTGAGCATGCCAGGTTCATCTTCGTACACATGGTTAGGGTCGTTTGTAACAATTTCCACTGCGCTTTTCAAATTCGGCAGACGGCTTCCTTCCAGGCTTAAATATTCGTCTAAAAAACGTTTTTCCGTTTGCAGCGTGACGAACAGGTTTTTCCCGATTTCAGTAGCCAATCCGTAAAACTGACGTAGCCGAAGCAGGTAGTTGTTGGTTGCTTCATGCTGACCGGCGCAATTAAGCGCATAAGCGTTGTGCCACAAGTGTTGCATGATATGTGTGCTCATGTTCTGGCGATGGCTCAGATCAAACACTTCGGTATGTTTGAGCCGCATGTCATTGAGTTGCTGGTGGAGTCCGTTGGTGATTTTTTCATGCTCTGCCAGTTTTTCGGCTTCGTGGCGCCGTTCACGCTCACGCCGGATGGTAAGCCACATCCAAAGCAGGAAAAGCAGTCCAACAGCCACTGCCCCCAGTCCCAGCACCCTGGGCGACACCCAAAAAGACCTGACATAAGCGTTCAATACCGCCGGTTCGGATTGCCAAACGCCGGTTCCGTTGTTCACCCGCACGCTGATTTGATAGTGTCCGGAGGATAATTGGTTGAGGGTTAAGGAACGTTCAGTGGTAACCCATGTGGTATCCATTCCCGGACCGGAAATCGAAATTTCGTATTTAATTTTTCCGGCATCGGCGGGCGAAGCGGAAAGGTAGTTGATTGCAAGAATACCGTGCCACGGGAGCTCGATGTTGCGAGTATCTGATTCCAGTTGGTTGCCATTCACCAGGATAGAGGCAAAAGTTGCTTTAAGTTCGGGCAAAGTTTGAAAGGACGATGGAATAAAATACATGAGTCCGTGTAAAGTGGCTGCCCACATGGTATCCCGATGAAAAAGCAGGTTGATACGGTCATAATTGCCAGGTAACAAACCATCGTGGTAATTCAAAAACACCACATCCCGTTGGCCGTCAAACCGTTTTTTCAGCAATGTAACTCCTGTACCTGACCCTACCCAAACAGTTCCTTCCTGATCGATTTCAAGGCATTTGGGAGATTCCAATGAGTTGTAAACCTGATCTCTATAAATCTCGATTTGTTCAAGGGTGGTATCATTCTTAATCTGGCAACAAACTACACCTTGATCCTTGACCGCAGCCCAACACATCCCTTGAGGAGTGAAAATCAAGTCATTGATCATCACTGTATCCCTGTGCGCCCTCACAAATTTCCCCAGCTCGGTATCATATCTCAACAAACCTTTATTGGATCCTGCCCAAATCCGACCTTTGGGATATTCGGCAAAGCAT
>JAEUUR010000141.1 GCA_016787465.1 Saprospiraceae bacterium
CAGAGGAGTCCGTGGTTAAACGTCCACAGGTTTGAACTTTGGAACGAGCAGGTGCATCACGTTCCAGGCTATCAAATACGCGAAACCGCTTACCAGAAACATGATGAAATAACCGGTTTCGATGTGTCCGAGCGCTTTGTAGTGATCAAACAGGTAGCCGGCTGCTTTGGCCACAATTACAGCGCCAAAAGTACCCGTCATGCCGCCAAATCCGATGATGAATGCTACTGATTTTTTCGGAAACATATCACTCACCGTGGTATAAATATTGGCGCTCCACGCCTGATGAGCCGCCGCTGCAAAGCCGATAATCAAAATACTCCACCACATGCCAAAGCCGCCTAAAAACTGAGTGAAAACCACCGGTAATGCACATGCAGCATACATGAACATTGCGGTTTTGCGCGCTTTAAATACCGCCCAGCCTCTCCTGATCAGGAACATCGGCAACCATCCTCCCAGCACACTGCCAACGGTGGCAATCAGATAAACGGTAGCAACCGGCCATGATAATCCGGTTTTTGTCAGTCCGTATTGTTCTTTTAAAAAATCGGGCAGCCAAAAAAGGTAAAACCACCAAATGCCGTCGGTTAAAAACTTGCCAAGTGCAAAAGCCCACGTTTGTTTGAATCGAAGCAGGGCCTGCCAACCAGGAGTTTGTTCGGAGGAGGCTTCCGGTGTCAAGTCCGAATCGCTGTGAATGTATTTGAATTCTTCGGCTGAAAGTCGCATTTGTTTCTTCGGAATTTCATACAACCAAAACCAAAAGAACAACCACACCAATCCGGAAGCGCCAATGATTAAAAACGTCATGCGCCATCCGTAAGCCGCTGCAATGATCGGCACGATCAACGGCGCCAGTACCGCCCCGATGTTGGTGCCGGAATTCAGAATACCCGTAGCGAATGCCCGTTCTTTTTTAGGGAACCATTCAGAAACCGACTTGATAGCTGCCGGAAAATTGCCGGATTCGGTTATGCCTAACCCGATCCTTGCCCAAATGAAGGTAGTATGGGAGCTTACGAAAAAATGGCTCATCGCTGCGCCGCTCCAGGCAAATAACGACCATGCATACCCTTTTTTCGATCCCAGGCGATCAATCAACCGGCCGGCAAATACCATAGCCAGGGCATAGGAAGCCTGAAAAGCGACGGTGACGTTGGCATAATCGCTTTTCGTCCATTTAAATTCAACATCGAGGTATTCCTTTACCAGGCTGATGATGGCACGGTCGAGGTAGTTGATCGTGGTAGCGAAAAAAAGCAACGCACATATGGTCCATCTGTAGTTTCCCATCTTTGGCGTTTAAAAAGGTTTGAACGGTTTCGTACCAACCATTACTTCCTGCTTTTTTTCGTCGAAAGTAACCCGCATGCCGGTTCTATAGGCAGCGGTAGCCATGATATTGGCGATAGAATGTTGATAGCCGGCCTCGATGGGTGCATTGGGTTGCTTGCGGCTGCGCACACATTCCATCCAGTTTTTTACATGGTTAAAAGTCAGGCTGTCGCCCCCTGTATTGGCATCATAAACAACTTTTGGCCCCTCAATTTTCATGGGGGTAAGCAAGTTGGGTTGCATGCCCATGGCCGAGGCTTCCCAATCATGCATCCCGCCTTTGTCCGAAATTTCGTTGGTATCCAGATTGATCATGCCACCATTGGAATAATATAGTTCCTTGGTGTCGCCCGCAGAATTGGAAAACCTCGATGTGAACAACACCTGAAATCCTGAGCTAAGGTCGTTCGCGGGCCCGTAATCAAATGCGACAGTGAGGGTGTCGGGATTTTGGCGCCCGTCTTTCCATTGGTAAATTCCGCCGTTGGCAACAGCGCTTCGCGGATTTAATAAGCCTGAAAACCAATGTACCGTATCTATCTGGTGGCTCATCCATTGCCCAGGAATGCCCGAAGAGTATGGCCAGAACAAGCGGTATTCCACGTATTTTCTGGGGTCGAATGGAACAGATGGGCGATTGACAAGGTATCTGCGCCAATCTACATCCGAAGCTTTCAGTTTTTTGACCAACTCAGGGCGACGCCAGCGACCCGGTTGGTTGACATTCCACATCAATTCCACCATGACGATCGGGCCGAACTTTCCGGCTTTGATAAAATCAGCGGCAGCCTGGTAGTTTTCGCCGCTTCTCCGCTGCGATCCGATTTGAACTATTTTGCCACTTTCTTTTACCACTTTTAATACCCTGCGTGCATCAGCCATGGTTTCGGCCAAAGGTTTTTCCGTATACGCATCACAACCTGCCTGAACGGCCTCGATGGTGTGGATGGCGTGTTGAAAATCGGCAGTGCTGATAAAAACCGCATCTACGGCTTTCGCCTCGTACAGTGCATCATTGTTCAAATAAATCGAAACATCCTGTCCCAACTTTTCCTTTAGATAAGCCTGGCCTTCATCGCGGCGACGGTTCCAAATATCGGAAAGTGCCACAATTTCAAAATTCATTTCTTTTTTCAAAGCTGCGAACGCCGGGAACAGGGAGTTTTTAAACCGATCAGAAAAACCAACCACACCTACCCGCACGCGGTCGTTTGAGCCGATAATCCGGGCGTAACTTTTAGCGCTGAATGCCAAAGCGCCTCCGGCGAGGATTGCAGTGTTTTTCATGAATTTTCTTCTTGATGGCATGGTAATGAATTTTGATGAAGGGAAGCTGGTTGATCAATGGCAAACAATGGGCGACTCAGTCAGTATCCGAATTTTGATACTTCTGAAAAAAACGGTGTCGCCATGATCCTGAAGTAGAATCGGGCCTTGATCGTTCATGCCAAAGCCATTCCATTTTTCATATTTACTTCGAGCGACAAGCGCTTTGAAAATGTTGGATTTCCGTTGGTATTCCACCACTTTGAAACCATTGAGCCAGTGTTGAACGGTATGATCTGGGTACACCCTCAGTCGGGCCTGGTTCCATTCTCCGATTTTTTTGGTGAATCTTTTTTCCGGTTTTTCCGAAGGAATAAGGTCGTACAAACTGGCAAGCGTACGGTTTCCAACCACACCTTGTTTGGCATCGGGGTGTTTTTCATCATCGAGCAACTGGTATTCAAGTCCAATTCCTGATTTTCCGCCGCTGTCGAACGATTCATCGACAAAGTACTTGACTCCTGAATTGGCGCCTTCCGTCAACTTAAATTCAAATACCAATTCGAATGCAGAAAACGCTTCCTCCGTCACAATATCATTTCCGGTTTCACTGCCGTCAGAGGAACTAACTTTGATAGCGTCTTTTTCGATCATCCAATGTTTAGCGGGCATTTCCTTTGCGTGAACGCCACGCCAGCCCGAAAAATCCGCTCCATTGAACAACAGTTTAAAACCCAGGCTTTTTTCCTGTTCTGAAAGGTGATTGGGCAACAGATTCACCACCGGAATTTGGTCAGGTGGGCTCGCTTTGAGTTGCTTTGTCTGAATTCGGATGTTTTTCCATCGAATCTGCATGCCTTCTTTCATGTTGCCGTAGATGCCATGTACCTGAAGGGCAATGAATCCCTCAGCGGTCATGTTGTCGATCAGATGCGCTACGGGTTGTCCGTTTATCCAGGTTCTAATGGTATTGCCAATGGCTTCGATGCGGTATTTATTCCACTTCCCGATTTGGAATGCTTTTTTACCCGCCGGATTGACTTCAGGGATATATAACCAGTCGCGGCGAGCTTCATCATAAATCCCTCCCGACCATGCCCTTGGGGTCGCATCTACCTCCATTTGATACCCATGAACGCGCCCGGCTTGGTATTCAGGACTGGAAAGGCTGCGAAATTGAACGCCGGAGTTCATATGTGTTTCGGCCATAATCTCCAATTCGAGGATAAAATCCCCATAGGTTGCATCGGTACAAAGGAATGAATTTGGTGAATTGGCTACAGTTGTACCAACGATTTGACCCTTTTCAACCTGAAAGGATGCGTTGCCGTTTTTTTGATTCCACCCTTTGAGTGTTTTACCGTCGAAAAGCGATGTCCATTTGGCCTGTTGTCCTGAAACAGGGAATACGAAGGAGATGGTCGACAAAATCAAAATTGCGTATTTCATAAGGCAGCTTTGGGCAAAGATAACTTCAGCCCACAAAAACAAAAGAAAGCTTTGTAACAATCCTAGCTTGACCATTACCTTGTCGAACTATTTAAAATCATTGGCAAATTGTGAAAAATCACCACCAAACCAACGGGAAGTCGTTTATACACGACGATTTTTTGCTTGAATCAGACTTCGCGGCTCAATTGTACCACAATTTTGCGGCGCCACTTCCAATTATTGATTATCACAACCACTTATCCCCGGCCGACATAGCTACGAACAAACAATTCAGATCGCTCACAGAAGTTTGGCTTTCCGGCGATCATTACAAGTGGCGTGCAATGCGCGCCAATGGCGTTCAGGAGTATTACATCACTGGGGATGCTTCGGATTGGGAAAAATTTGAAAAATGGGCGGAAACCGTTCCGGCAACCATCAGGAATCCCTTGTTCCATTGGACGCACCTGGAGTTGAAAAGGTATTTCCAAATCGATGAATTGTTGACGAAAAAATCTGCCAGGCTTGTGTTTGAGCAGGCAAATGAACAATTGAATTCTCCTACTTTTTCCACCGTTGGGCTGTTGCAAAAAATGCAGGTGGAAAGCCTGTGTACGACTGACGACCCTTCGGATAAGCTTTCCTCGCATAAGTTGATCAAAGAAAACGGGAGTGCCGTTTTTCCGACATTCCGCCCTGATCAAACAATTTTGATCCAAAGGGATCAGTTCCCGGCTTACATCGGTGCATTGTCGGAAGCGGCTGACCTTGAAATATACACTTTTTCCGACCTTTTAACTGCGCTAAGCCGACGCATGGATTATTTCGAAGCGCATGGCTGTAAGGTGTCGGATCATGGCCTGGAGCGCATGTACGCTGCTGAATTTACCGTGTCAGAAGCGGATCAAATTTTTCAAAAAAGATTGACCAGCCATGCGATTACGCCGGAAGAGGCGGAGCTGTACCAATCAGCCATTCTGTTTCACCTTGGCCTAGAATATCACCGCCGGGGATGGATTCAACAGTTTCATTTGGGCGCCTTAAGAAACAACAATTCACGGCTGTATCAAACATTGGGCGCTGATGCGGGTACTGACAGCATCGGTGATGAAAAACAAGCGTATCAACTTTCCAGGTTCCTGGATTCGCTCGACAAAGAGGATCATTTGGCAAAAACCATCCTGTATAATTTAAACCCGGCGGATAATGAGGTTTTTGCTTCCATGATTGGCAACTTCAATGATGGTTCAGTACCGGGAAAAATCCAATGGGGAAGCGCATGGTGGTTTTTGGATCAAAAAGACGGCATGGAAAAGCAACTGAACACCTTAAGCAACCTGGGTTTATTGGCAAGGTTTGTAGGCATGCTCACCGACAGCCGGAGTTTTCTCTCTTTTCCAAGGCATGAATATTTCCGCCGTATTTTGTGCAACCTGATTGGCCGCGATGTAACAAAGGGCGAATTACCAGCTGATTTGAACTTGCTTGGGCCGTTTGTTCAGGATATTTGTTATTTTAATGCGAAGCATTATTTCAATTTTCAGAACGCATGAGCATCGTATGTTTTGGAGAAATCCTGTTACGTCTTAGTCCCCCCAATGGTCATCGATTTGGTCAAACCACCACTTTCGAGGCGGTTTTTGGCGGATCGGAAGCGAATGTAGCCGTTGCGCTTGCCTATTGGGGAGCATCAAGCAGTTTTATAAGTCGGGTACCCAATAACGATCTTGGAATGGCTGCGATAGGCGCTTTGTCCAGATATGGCGTGCAAACGCAACATGTCAGTTTTGGTGGTGAACGCCTGGGGATTTATTTTTTAGAACAGGGTATGGGCAGAAGGGCTGGCAAAGTGATTTATGACAGAAAACATTCTGGCATGGACACGCTCGAGCCGGGCCAAATAGATTGGGAAAAAGCGTTTGAAAAAGCTACCTGGTTTCATTGGTCAGGCATCACAGCGGCGTTGTCGGCATCTGCCGCATCGGTTTTAGAAGAAGCGCTCACCATCGCATCCAAAAGACAAATCACCATTTCCTGCGACCTCAATTACAGGGAAACACTTTGGAAGTATGGCAAAACCCCTCAAATGGTGATGCCCGGGTTGGTGGCGCATTGCCATGTGTTACTTGGCGATCCAACCTCTTTCGATGTATGTTTGAATGTACGAGA
>JAEUUR010000634.1 GCA_016787465.1 Saprospiraceae bacterium
GAACAAACAACAAACAACAAACTGGCACTACCTTTACCGCAAAATTGAATTCACTTGTCTCCGACTTTCCTTGTTGATCTTGCTGTAGGTACCGTTTTGGCTTTAGTGATGTTTGGCGTCGGCTTGTCGCTGACTTTCACCGATGTGCGGCGTGTTTTTCAAAAACCGCGCGGTTTTTTCACCGCACTGAGCGCTCAAATGCTGGGGTTGCCGATTATTGCGTTTATCATCAGCCTGCTTGCGCCGATTCCCGATGAAATAAAAGTTGGTTTTATTATCCTGGCTGCCAGCCCTGGCGGCGCTACTTCCGGGTTCCTGACGTATTTGTGGAAAGGCAATGTTGCGCTTTCTTTGTCGCTCACTTCCATCAACAGCCTGCTCACGTTGTTTTCCATTCCGATGGTAGTGAACATCGGGCTCAAAGTATTTTTAGGACAATCGAGCGATTTGCACCTGCCCTTTTGGGACACGGTCGGGCATATTTTTTTCATCACCATCATTCCCGCAACCTTAGGTATCTGGATCAGGCGGCGATTCCCCGTGACGGCCGAAAAAATCAGCAAACCTTCCAAATACGTCATGCTCACCTTACTGGCGGTTGTGTTTGCCATTAAACTATTTGCCGGGGAAAAACACGGCGGATCAGGACTGACCACCGCCGATTTTCTTCAAATTTCGCCCATCGCATTGCTTCAAAACGCCTGCTGCTTATTCTTTGGGTATTTCATCATGCGCTACATGGGTTTGCCACATCCTTCCAGGATTACAGCGGCCATGGAAAGCGGCGTTCAAAACACCACCCTGGCGTTTTTGATCGCCAGTACCATGCTTGGCAACCAGGAAATGGTGAAACCGGCCCTGGTTTATTCCATGTATTCTTTCTGGACGGCTTGTTTGTTCGCCTATGTTGCCAACCGGATGGCAGGCCGCAAAACCACCATGCAACTTTAAATAATCGGGTAAATAAGCACCTTTGACGGGCTTGCGTCCAAATCAATCGCCGTTGTTTGCAGGTTGAGCAGGTAAACGCCGTCTTTTACTTCATTCGGTATGAACGCCATCTCGGTGATCGAACAATGCGTGCGGATCGCTTCCGGGTATTGCCAAAAGGCCCGATGCCCGAGCAATAAACCGCCATCCTCTTCCCGGTCGACAGAGGGAAGATCCAGAATCAAATGTTCAATTCCACATGAAACGAGGTACTTCACGGCTTCATCGTGCAGGTATGGCGGGTTGGAGCCCGACCAGTTTTGCCGCATTTTGAGGGCGTCGTTGGGCAATGTACGCACGATAAGCGCCCGCACTTCGTCGGATGTATGCACCTGTTCTTCAAATTGCTTTTTTAGCAACACACGATCTCCATTGTCGAGCCGTTGCGGAAACAAGCTGATCAGTTTTGCCATAAAATGGTGTTCGCGCAGGCATGTGCGTACCGCGTAACGTTCGCGGGCAATGTGTCCCACACATTCGGTATGGGTGCCGTTACCATGCGGGTTGAGGCGAATGTTAAAAAAATTGACCACACCGCCCTCGGCGGTTGATCCGACAAATTCACCGGCGCGCACCGGTTCGAAATCGGGAAATGGGGCCCAAAAACAATTGGGGTTTTCTTCGCCGTGGCGCAACGGAATCGTCAAATCGATGGGGTTTGACAGATTGGCGGCGCAGGTTTTTCCTTGAAAATTGAAAGTAATATGCATGCGAGCGTACGGAAATAGAATTCCAAAGAACGGTTGATTGGCTGGTTTTGCCGCATTCAGCTTAAAAAAAATCAAATTTTAAGGCGAACAAAAACTTGAGTAAGCGATAAACGGTCGTTGGAATTGGCGTTTGCGGCCATTAAATTCCATCACAGTTCCAATTGATTTTCAAAAAGTTATTTCAAAGGAGCGTTATCTGGTCATTTGAAAGCGTCTCTGACGTCACCCGATAACATGATCAGGATCAGGTATACCCTTAAGTCCTATCACCTAACGGTGGTTTTTGCCACCGATACTTTTGGGTAAAATTTGATGCAAGATGAAATATAAACTCGCTTTCCTGCTCTTTTTGATGGTTTCATTTGTGTACGGACAAGGAAACTACCGCATTTCAAATTATTCTTTGGTGATCAAGGGAACTTCCAACCTGCACGACTGGGAGTGCAAAGTCAATGAAGTACGTGCTTATGGCGCCATGACGGCAGATGCCGGCGGTTTGAAATCCATCAACGCACTGAACGTCGAGATTCCTGTGAAGACGATAAAAAGTACAAAGGGATCGATCATGGACAACAAGATGTACAACGCCCTGAAAGCAGATGCTTATGCCAACATTAATTATAAGTTGGAAAAAGTGAACGGTATGAACCAACGTGGCGGCGGGTATGATATTAATACCACCGGTTACCTGACGATTGCCGGCTCCACCAAAAAAATTGATTTGTATGTGTACGGTCAGATGGGTTCCGACCAAAGCATCACCTTCAAGGGATCTAAAAAATTTAAAATGACAGACTACAGCGTGAGTCCGCCGACAGCCCTGATGGGCACCTTAACCACCGGCGACGAAGTCGAAGTAGTTTTTCAAGTTACATTGAAACAATAAAGTCAAAACAATCAAACCACTTTCTTATGAAAAACGGCATTTCTCTCGTAGCGCTCGCATTGCTATTTAGCTTTAATGCGTTCTCCCAACAACCAGACATTCAATATTACCGCCCTTGGGATAAATCAGGTATCAACGTTTTCGAACCTTCCAAAAAGGTGGAACAACCGGAATACACTGGATTCAAAATCCGCATCGGTGGTTCATTTACCCAGGATTTCCAATCGATTACCCACGAGAACAAACCTACGTACGTAGCAGTTTCTGCACAAAACACCACTAACAAGAACTTCCTGTACGGCGTCATCAAAACCGAAGACTCTACTTCTGCAGCACTTACCGGCTTCAACTTGGCAATGGCCAACCTGAACCTTGATATGCAAATTGGCGATGGTATCCGGGTCGGTCTTGAAAACTACATGTCTTCCCGTCACCACTCCGAATTTTGGGTAAAAGGCGGATACATCCAGTTCGATAAATTGCCTATGTTCGGCAGCCCGAAATGGTTTACCGACTACATGCGGGTTAAAATCGGGCACTTCCAACCCAACTTCGGCGACATGCAGTTCCGTCGTTCCGATGGCGGTAACACGATGTTCAACCCCTTCGTAGAAAACTACATCCTGGATGCGTTCGGCACAGAGATCGGCGGTGAGGTGTATGTGTTCCCGGCTGATGGTTTCATGGGTATGGTAGGTATGTCTTCCGGTTTTATCAACGGTAACGTAGAAAACTATGCAGAAGCCAACAACAACTTCGGTGTGGTACCAACCAAAAAAACACCGTCCATTTTTGCAAAGGTGGCTTACGACAAAATGTTCAACGATGATCTGCGCTTCCGCTTGTCAGCATCTATCTACAACAACCCGAATATCCAACGCAACACGATGTATGCTGGCGACCGCACAGGTTCACACTACTTTCTTGCAATGGAACCAGCGCTACAATCCAACGGACCAGCCACCGCACAAGGTTCTCAGTTTACCTCCGGCCGCTTCAACCCGAACCTTTCCAACCGTGTACAGGCGATCATGATCAACCCATTCATTAAGTTCAAAGGCCTGGAAGTATTCGGCTCTTATGAAATTCTGAGCGGC
>JAEUUR010000004.1 GCA_016787465.1 Saprospiraceae bacterium
CACGAAGATATGAACGGGAACGCCTAAAGCATACGCGGCGTAAAAGTTAAGTTGCCCCGACACGATCAGATGTTCAATCCAGCCCCAATTGTTTATTTCCTCCGGAGTGAGTATCAGGGAGCCGCTGCCACCGCCACCGCCGCTCGAATTATTTCCAGTGTAAGTACCCCAACCGCCATTACCGTTTGGAATCACCCCACTGCAATCCAGGTAAGTAATCCATACCCATGTGTTACATTCTCCGGAGGCCATTGCATTACATTGTACCCAAAAATGCATTTGCCGCTCCACACAATCCTCATAGTTGATGCCTCCTTCGCGATCATCCGCCACATTCACATCAACAGCACTTACCGCTGTGGCTGGGCCGACAGGCACTCCATTTTGAAGCGCTACGCCAAATTTGAACCTCTGAGACAAGTCCAAAAACAAAAACACTCCGGTAAAATTGTTAAAATTAATGTTGTGGCTGTTCTGTTCATAATACATCGAATCTGCAATAAATACCAGCACGTCGGCAGTGATCGTGTCGGGGCCGTTCTGACTGAAAAGCAGTGTGGCTCCGCAACGACCCTGGTTTAAGTTGGAAAATGTTTGATCCAACAGGGGGACCACCAACATCTGCCTACCTGAAAGCGCGGTGTCGAGTTGGACGTGATCCCAATCAGGCATCATACGAACAAAACGAATCGCTTCGTCGTCCACCGCACTGGAAACTGTTGAAGCATGCGTTTGGAAATAGGCTTGAGCCGCTTCAATAGAAATGGTGGCCGTAGGCATTTCAGCACCTGTTTTGGTTGCCGGATTTTGATTAAAAGGTTCTTTTTGGCAGCTCCAGTAAAAAATTGAGAGGGCTACCAGGCCTGTTGCAAGTAAGGTTTTGAAAATAGCCGGCCGAGCGAATTGATGAAGTGGTTTAAACATAAAATGAAGTTTGTTGAGTAAAAAAATTGACCCTTTAACATGGGCATGTCGATGACATCCATGCAAATGTGTCGTTACAACTTCATTCTATTTAGTAACACTTTTACCTCTGAATTCCACACACCCCTCTCTAAAACTCAATCTCAAAGCACCCTGCATCGGGTGCAACGGCATCGCGCATTTTGCCGTCGAGGTCGGTATCGATGCCGGGCAGCGGCACGGCGTAGCGGTTGGCAATGGAGTGCAGGGTATCGAGGTGGAAATCCCGTTTGTTGGGATCCAGGAAAATGGTATCCTGCTGATCGGCATTCAGGCAGGGAACGCAGTGGTCCAGAAAATCCGGGTAGGAATTTTCCTTGAGCAGGTCGCGCACGCGTACGATGCAATTGGTGAATTGATAATCAAACTGTCCGGGGTCGTCGAGGCGGTCGAACAAGGTGATCTGATCGGCGCGACTTCCGAAAAAGATGCAGTTTTGAAAGCGTGCCTTGAGCGGGTTCGACACATATGCCTCGCAACCGGGGTCGAGGCACAGGGCATTGCTCATGCGCAAGGCTTCGCCATCAACGCCGTAGCTGGCCGCCGTGCAGTATCTGAACTGGTAGTCGCCACCATATTCCAATTGCACGGAAAAGCCGGTATTGGTATGAAACAGGCAGTTTTCAGCCGTAATTTTGGCATGAATACCGATGAGGCCGGTACTGGCCGTGTTGTAAATTTGAGTGTTGCGCAAGGTAAGGTCGGCCGCCGAATCGATGCGAATACCGATCACCGAGTTGCGAATAATGCAGTGATTGATCTGGTGTCCGGTGCTGCCCGATTGCAACCAAATGCCGGTCCATTGCCCCGGATCTTCATCGAATTCAGATTCCAGGCGGTCGCTTTCAAAAATCACGGGGTTGTTTTTGGTGCCTTCTACGATCAGTTTCCCTTGCCCCAAAAAGGCCAGAAATCCGTCGTTGTAGCGGTAAACTGCCGTGTCGGTCACGACTTTTCCCAGCCCCCCGTGCACGTACACGCGCGTGCCTGCGGGCATACGCACCGTGCAGGAGTCGATCACGAGGATGCCGTAAATGACATAGGGCCGGGGATCGTCCCACACCCATTCGCCGCCGTCACAACCATAACCAACTACCCCGCCTGCGCCGAAACGCGAGGGCAGGTAAACGGCGTTTTGGCCCCAGGCTTCCAGCACCACTTTTTGTACGTTTCCATTGGTTTCAAACACCAGGTTTTCATTCAATACGAACGGACTGTTTTGATCGTTGGGGTTGACGGTCACTTCCGCGAACACATACATGCTGTCGTTGGGCGCCACTTCCAGGTCGGTGAAGCTGTCGCCCGAATAACCGTCTACATTGAGATTGAAACGCGAATTGGCGCCGTTTTCCAGGTAAATACTGGAGATACGGATGCTTTTTTTGTGGGGGTTGTAGATTTTGAAATACCGGGTAGCGGAGCCGAGTTGGGTGAATACCGTATCGAACCGGAGGGTGTCGGTGCTGAACTCCAGCTTGTCTTGCGGGTCGCTGGTGAATTTTTCTTTCTGACAAAAACTGAAGAGCAACGTCAGAGCAAGGGCTGAAAGTAGCAGGCGCATGTGCAGATGTTTGGTTGATCGGCTGGTTGATGTTGAAATACAAAAATCAGTTGCCCGGAACTGTATTATGTAGTTCCCAGGTTTCTGGTTCTCCAAATGGAAATCATCATGCGGATGGCAAAAGCGGGCGCCGCCAAAATGCTTCCGATGCCGAAAAACAACATTTCATTCCAAAGGAACTGTTCAAAATCCAGTTTTTCAAAAGGCGGCAAGTGCCCGGTCAGGGAATCCCAGGTTTGTTGTTCGACGAAGCTGGTGAACTTGTTCAGGTAATTGATCAGCATGAAGGTGACCGGGAACATCAGCAACATCAATGCGATTTTCAGAATTTGTGGTTTGGCTAAAAAAGTGTGTTTCAAAAAGAAGGTGTACCGAACGAGGGTAATGAATACCACAATGAACACCACATTCAGCGTTTGGAATGGCCAAACATACATTTTCTGTTCAATTTTGGATAAAACCGCCCACACGATCACAGCGGTAATCGCCCACCAGAGGAGTTCCAGCAACAACAGCACAACATTTCGATTCTTCATAGTTTAACTTGTTTCAGCCATTTTTGTGACTAATCCATTCAATGACGGCCACAAAGTTCTGCAATTTGTACGAGGATGGACTGAATGCTGCGAATTTTGAATGATTATGAACTGAGAGTTTGTTGTGCATGGGATTTAAACAACAACGAACCTCCCAACATACCGAGGATACTGGCCCCAAAGCCATACAACATTGGCGGCACTTCCGCCCAAAACTGTGCATTTTCACTTAACGTACCTGATTCCGCCAGCGCCGGCAGGGTGAAATTGGTGATTGCCCATACGCTAATGCCCGTCACCATCGCAGCAATGGCGCCAATTCCGGTTGCACGTTTCCAGTACAATCCGGCAATGAGCGGCACGAACAACGACACCAGGCTGAATGCTGAAGATTCTCCGACCAATTCGTAGATGTTGTTGCGCATGAGCGCCATACTGCCGGAAATCGCCGCCACGCCGATCACCGAATACCGCATAATGCGAAGCAGCCCGGCGTCGGTCATGTTTTTATACAGCGGCTTCACCAGGTTTTCGCCGATAACCGTAGCCGGAGCAAGCATGGCGCCGCTGCAGGTACTGAGAATGGCCGATATCAAAGCGCCGAAAAAGAGAATCTGGATGCCAAGTCCACTGTGTTTCAACACCATTTGCGGAATCATCATTTGGGTGTCACCTTCCAATAGTTCGGGATACAGGATGCGCCCGCCGTAACAAATGATCAGCGGCAAGGCCGCCACCGTGAGGTACATCAGCGACGACATGTAACAAGCCATCACCGAGGCTTTCATACTTCTGGCCGACATAACACGCTGAAACACATCCTGCTGTGGCACACTGCCCAACCCGATCGTCATCCACGCGGCCACCCAATGCACCATATTGATGGGTTTGTTTTCAGGAAAAAATTGAAAAAAGCCTTCCGGAGCGGCATCCAGCATTTTCCCCCAGCCGCCTACTGCACCCACAACTTCCGCCATCAAGGCCAGCAAACCGATGATGATGGCAATGGTTTGTACAAAGTCGGTTACGGTTACCGACCACATCCCGCCAATGTACGTGTATAGCAATACCATACTCGTACACAACACCACTCCCCATACATAATCCAGCCCGCTCACAGCGTTCATCACAATAGCCAAAGCCACAATCTGAGCGGTAATCCAGCTGAAATACGAGGGTACCATCAGAATAGCCGAAGTGAGCTCGGCCGTTCTGCCAAAACGAATCTTGAAAAAGTCGTTGAATGTCAGAATGTTGAGGTTGTACAACGGCCGGGCAATTAGCAAGCCGGCCAGCAGCAAACACAATGCCGCTCCAAACGGATCCTCAATGACGCCAAGCAGCCCGTGTTGGGCAAATTCCGCCGAAGCGCCCATGACGGTTTCCGAACCGAACCAGGTGGCGAACAAGGCGCAAGCCACCATGTACATGGGTAAATGTTTACCGGCCACCACAAAATCAGCTGCTGTTTTTACTTTCCTGGAAGCCCACCAACCGACCAATACCGTACCGACGAGGTACAATAAAATGAAAGCGAGAAGGATGCCGTTTTGCATGTGTTTTATCGAATTGAATGAATTGCGTTAATGAATTGACCTATTGGAAGTTGGATGTTCCCCTTGAATTATTTACCCAAAGAAAGCAAGTTCGCAAAAAGCCGGTAGGCGCCCGGTACGCCGGAAGGCAGTTCGCGGAAAAAGGAAATGCCCGTGTACACATAGTGCCCTTTACCGTAAGGAGCGATCAACAAAGCGCCGTCGAGCGGTTTTTCTCCGGCATCGTTCATCGATAGCGGCGCGGCATATTGCGCATCCCATTCATTGGGGAAATACAAGCCGCGCTCCTGCACCCAGCCCTTGAAATCCTCTGCCGAAAGTTTGTTCGGTGAGTTCAGCACCGGATGATCGGGCAACAAAAAGCGCACTTCGGAACTTTCATCGGTTACGCGTGAGCGGGAGAGTTTGAGGGGATACGGGCCAAGTTTGGCTGCATCGACGGTCAATTCAAAGTTGGTATTATATTGAATGATCAGGTTACCGCCGTTTTTCACGTAATCGAGCAGCGCATCCTGGTGGAATGCCAGGGCGTCTTTGGTGTTGTAGGCGCGAACGCCCATCACAATGGCGTCGAACTTTTTGAGGTTGGCTGGTTCCAGGTCTTTATCGCCGAGTAAGGTCACATCGCAACCCATTTGACGCAGGGAAGCAGGTACGTCGTCGCCGGCGCCCATGTAATACCCCACTTTTTGGGCCTTCAACTTCAGGTCGAGTTGAGCGGCGTGTGCGGCGGCCGGCAGGATCACACTTTGTTGCGGAATGTGGTCGTATTTGATGGTAACCAGGCGACCCGGGTACAACTTTTTATCAATTTCGGCATACGCATGGATCACAGCTTCAGAATTTGGCGTATTCGCTTCCACGGTCACCGTGCACAATTTTTCTTCCCCTTTCTTTTTAAAATCAAATTCCAGATCGTCGGGGTTGTCGTGTCGGGCCACCCAGCCTTTACCGGGCGGCAACACTTTTACCCGTCCTTTAAGATTGTCGCGACCGGCCGTCACTTTAACGGTGACCGTTCTTTCTTTTTGGGTAAAAATGTAGGAGGGTTCGGTAAACTCGATAAACACCGGATGTAACACTTCGAAAGGCCGCCAAACTTCGCCAATGGCAGGTTCGCCGGTTTTCCAGGCAACGTCTGTTTCATATTCCACCGGCACGCCGTTCACGGTGAGCGTCCAGCGGACGGTAGCATAACGGGGCGTTTCCGGCAATCCGCGCAGGGTTTGATCTTTCACTTCATACATGCCGATTGTTGCAGGCGAAAGCAACCAGTATGGCGCTGTAATTCGTGCTTTTTCGGGAATGACAACTGTTTTTTCGAGTATCCAGCCTTTGTTGGTTTCCAATGATTTGGCAGGCAGTGTGTCGAACAGGGATGGCTTGATGGTAACGCCGCTTAGCACCACCTCGATGCCTGCCGCGCGGGTGATACATTCCAACCGCATTTTTACGGATTCGCCGGGAGCTACCACCGCTTCACCGGCCGTAGCTTCCAGGTACAACCCCAGGCATCCGCGGATCACCTGTTTGATTTCATTCAGTTTTTTATCGCGCCACATGCCAGTCGGCAGAGCTTTGATCATTTCCATGGCTTTCAACAAATCCGGCACAGAAGCGGCGGGGTTGTCGCTGCGGAATTGCTGATCGATGCGGCTGAGCAATTCCCCAATGGGCGCGCCGCCTTCCACCCTCGTCCAGGTGGTATTGATATCCTGAAACAAATCCTGCGAAGCCGGGCGGTCGCCTTTGACAAAATCCAGGTATTCGATCGCCGAGCCGCGCGTGCTGAGCATACCGAAGCCCTGGCAGCGGTGCATCGAACGACTTTCGGCGGCAATTTCTCCGTTGCTTTTACCTTTCAGCGGCAGCCACACGCCCATGTCGATGGGCCAGAGGTTGCTTTTGTCGGCCTTTTGAAATGCTTCCTGACTTCCAAAAAAGAACCAGGAAGTATTAAAAAACTGTCGGCGTGGCTGCCAGGGTTGAACCAGCGAAAGTTGCTCCGGATAGGCCTCGGCTTTCCCCGACAAATCGAACGCCTCCACCGAAAGCATAGCGGAAGCCGTATGATGGCCGTGCGTATCGTATTTTTTATCGTGGAAAAAGCGGTTGATCACCACGTCGGGTTGGGTTTTTCGAAAAGCCCACACCACATCGGCCAGCACTTCGTCCTTGTTCCAAAATTGAAGCGTTTCTTCCGGACTTTTTGAAAAGCCAAAATCATTAGCGCGGGTAAACATCTGACTACCGCCATCTACCGAACGGGCCATGAGCAATTCCTGGGTGCGCAGCACCCCCAGCAACTCTCGCATTTCAGACCCGATGAGATTCTGTCCGCCATCGCCGCGCGTACATGAAAGGTACGTCACATCATACAGTTTTTCATTGCGTAGAAAACTGATCATCCGCGTGTTTTCATCGTCGGGATGGGCGGCAACATAAAGGACTGAACCCAGCACGTTCAGCTTTTTGATCGCCATGTGCAGGTCGGCAGAAGTAGGCTTTACTGGTTTTTGAGCAAAAGCAAAAAGGGGGAGGAAGAGTAAAAGTACAGTACGCATTGTTGGTAGGTAGCACGTGCTTTAGCGCGTCGGTTAAGCGGGCTTCAGCCCAGTTATTGTGGTATAATCAGTTGTTCGTAAAATCATTTCGCATCAAACTGCATCAACCTGGCTACATATTTGCCGATTACATCGAATTCAACGTTGACGCGATTTCCGGGGCGAAGATGTTGAAAATTTGTGTGTTCGAAGGTATAGGGAATGATTGC
>JAEUUR010000147.1 GCA_016787465.1 Saprospiraceae bacterium
ATCGGCTAAATCGGCGATAACGGCCCCATCGAAAGTTCCGATTCCACCAAAGACATACAAAAAGCCATTGGCTGTTTGTAAGGCATGGCTCTTCACAATCAGGCTGTCATTGGCCGGATCTCCGTGCCATTTTTTGAAATAAATGGTATCAGGCAACGCGCGCAGGTCAACAATGTGAATACCGCTCCCAAGCGCTTCAGAGCCAACGTAAGCGAAACCATTCCAGGTACGAACCTCTCGCCAGTTATTGGTAATTCCAGGTACAACAAACCTTTCCTGCGGCATGGTTGGGTCATTTACATCCACGATACTTAACCCTTTGCTGGTTCCAACCAGCGCCCATTCACCGCCCAGGCTATCCACGTAATGCCAGCATCCGGCGAGGGAGGCAGGCGCATAAGGAAGATGCCCTATTTTTTGCAATTCCTGTGCGGACAGATCATTCAAACCGAAGGCAATAATCAACAGGAAATGCAAACGCAAGAACATAATTACAAAGTTTGAAATTAACTAAAAGTATCAATCAGGCATGCCCTGTGCGTAATTTGACCGTAAAGGTGGCTCCTTTGCCGATTTCCGATTTTTTGACAAAAATTCGCCCTTTGTGGTATTCTTCAATAATCCGTTTTGAAAGAGAAAGCCCCAAACCCCAGCCCCTTGTTTTAGTGCTGTAACCGGGTTTGAAAACAGTAGCAAATTTGCCGGCAGCAATTCCTTTTCCTGTATCGGCAATATCTATACAAGCCCAGGAGCCTTCTTTGTAGACGTTGGCTTTGATGCTGCCTTTGCCTTCCTCCATGGCGTCGATCGCGTTGCGCAATAAATTTTCGATCACCCAATCAAACAAGGGTGGGTTGAGAAAAACGATCAAGGGTTCATGATCATCGGGAACAGGAAAATGAAATTCAACTTTTCGGGGCGCCCGGCGTTGCATGTAGGCCCTGCAAGATTCCAGTTCAGTGTACAAATTGACGGGCGACAATTCAGGCGTAGCGCCAATTTTCGAAAAACGATCTGCTACAAGTTCCAGGCGGCTCACGTCTTTGCCCAGTTCATCGAGCATTTCCTGATTATCTTCCCGGTCTTCGTTCACTGCTTTTAATGTTTCGATCCACCCTAAAATGGCCGTAATGGGTGTACCCAACTGGTGGGCAGTTTCTTTGGCCATTCCCAGCCAAACCTGGTTTTGCTCGGCGCGCCGGGCCGAGCTGAACCCCAGATATCCAATGGCTATAAATGCCGAAATCAGTAACAATTGGATGTACGGATACCATTCCAACATACCCAGCAGCCTCGATTTGGTGTACATAACCACCTGATGTACGCCTTCTGCCGGGCTGATCACAATGGTGTCAGCTTTTTCTGTGATCATTTGTTTGCGTACATTTTCCAATTCAATAGGATCGATGTTGCCAAGGCTGTCTTCTCCAACATTCACGTATCCATCAATTTTACCACTTTCTCCAATCAATAAAATTGGTACCGTGGTATTGCCTTGAACTACTTTGAGCGGGAAACTTACATCACAATTAAAAAAATTGTTCGGGTCGGTTTCAAACTTCCCCAACAATCGCTGTGCCGCCAGGTATTGTTCAACTTGCTGGCGTTCGCGCTCCGCCAATTGGTCGGCGAGTCTTTTGGTATACCACAACGACAGGAAAACAATTAGAACTCCTGCAAGCGCAAGATACCATTTCCAATGTGACTTTCGAGTATAAATATCCATTTTCAACGAGGGCGAAAGTACGTTTTTTCATAGCAAACGAAAGCACTCGAATTTTAGCATGATTTTCACACTTTAATGCATGTTCATGCCATTTCAGGCGGTTCTGTTCCTGTGAAATTTAAAATTTTCCGACTTTACACATGGCATTATTTAACCACATCAATTAAAAAAACAACTAACAGGATATATTTCCTCTGTTTTATGACGTGTTGAAAAAAATTTTGTTTAATTTTGACACCTGCATAATTAAACAAAAATACAAACCTGCTGTTATGCCGTACAACTTATGAAAGCAGCAAAAAATAAACGTGTCGTTGTAATCGGTTCCGGCTTTGCTGGGCTTTCGGCTGCCTGTAACCTGGCGAAAGAGGGGTTTGAGGTAACGATATTGGAAAAAAACAGCGTTCCGGGCGGGCGAGCGCGCAAGTTTGAAGCCCAGGGATTCATGTTCGACATGGGACCTTCCTGGTATTGGATGCCGGATGTATTTGAAGCTTTTTTTGAAAAATTCGGCAAGAAAGTATCTGATTATTACGGTTTGCACCGGCTCGACCCTTCCTATCAAGTAATTTTTAGCAAGGGCGATAAATTGAAAATGCCGGCAAGTATGCCAGCTCTCGAAGCGATGTTTGAATCGATTGAAGCCGGTAGTTCCATGAATTTGCGCAAATTTCTGAAGGAGGCCGCTTATAAATATCAAGTAGGCATGGGTGTTTTTGTGCGGAAGCCTAGTAAAAGTATTATGGAGTTTGTGGACTGGCGGGTTATTTCAAGTTTGTTTCGGCTTGACATGTTCAAACCCATGTCTAAACACGTTCGGAGCTTGTTCAAAGACGAACGTTTGCGCAAAATATTGGAATTCCCTGTGTTGTTCCTTGGTGCTACCCCAGAAAAAACGCCGGCGTTGTACAGTTTGATGAACCATGCGGATTTGAGCCTGGGTACCTGGTATCCGATGGGAGGCATGTATCAAATCGTGGATGCCATGGTGCAACTGGCTATCGAGTTGGGTGTGAAAATAGAATTGAACCAGGAGGTGGTACAAGTTGATTCTGAAGCCGGCGTCGCAACAAAGGCTACAACCAGCGATGGAACAACCTACCAAGCTGATTTTTTTGTCGGCGCAGCCGATTATCACCATATAGAAACTTCACTGTTAAAAACTACCGACAAAAACTATTCAGACCAATATTGGGAAGGACGAACCATGGCGCCTTCCTGTTTGCTTTGGTATTTGGGCATCAACAAAAAACTGGAAGGTTTGCTGCACCACAACTTGTTTTTTGATGAAGATTTAAAGCAACATGCCACTGAGATATATGAACAACCGAAATGGCCGGAAAAACCGCTTTTTTATGTCTGCGCGCCTTCAGTAACCGATGCCAGCGTTGCCCCGGAGGGCTCCGAAAACTTGTTTGTATTAATGCCCGTAGCACCGGGATTAAAAGACACTTCAGAAGTGAGAGCGCGTTATTTTAACCTGATTATGGATCGACTTGAAAAACTAACCAATCAATCCATTCGTACACATATTGTATTCCAACGTTCATATGCGCATGCCGATTTTGTAGCCGATTATCACGCATTTAAAGGAAATGCCTATGGCCTTGCCAACACATTAATGCAAACTGCATTTTTGAAACCGAGTTTAAAAAACAAACGACTACGCAACTTTTGGTATACCGGCCAACTTACCGTTCCAGGCCCTGGCGTTCCTCCTGCCATTATCAGCGGCCAGGTGGTTGCTGAAGAAATACTTAAAAGCTCTCCAAATTAATACCGTCAAACTAGCTGAAAGAAAAATGAACCATCTTGTACTTTTTAACCAAACCTGCCTTGAGTGCAGCAGCTTGATTACCAGAAGGTATTCCACTTCCTTTTCTTTGGGCATCAGGTTGTTTCACAAACGTTTCAGGAGCCCCATTTACGGTATTTACGGATTTGTTCGCTTTGCCGATGAAATTGTAGATACGTTTCACGATTACCCGAAAGCCGCGCTCTTTCAGCGGTTCAGGGAAGATACCGTCAGGGCGATTGAAGAAAAAATCAGCCTGAACCCGGTGTTAAATGCATTCCAGCAAGTGGTACATGAATATCAGATTGAATGGGAGCTGATCGATGCTTTTTTATGCAGCATGGAAATGGATTTGCACCAAACGGCCTACAACCAATGTCGATACGATGAATATATTTATGGTTCGGCAGAAGTAGTTGGTTTGATGTGCCTGCGCGTTTTTTGTGAGGGTGATGACCGCCGTTACCAGGAATTAAAATCTTCAGCGCGCCGGTTGGGAGCAGCCTTTCAAAAGGTAAATTTTTTGCGCGACATCAAAAGTGATTTTGAAGATCGCGGCAGGGTTTATTTCCCTGGCGTGGATTTTCAACGATTTACGCAGGAAGATAAAATTTCGATTGAAAGGGATATCAAAGCTGATTTTGATGCAGCATTGGAAGGTATCAGACAGTTGCCAAAGGGCGCGCGTTTGGGCGTATATGTAGCCTACAAATACTACACCCAGCTTTTTGCTAAAATAAAAAGCGCGCCGCCGCAACGCGTCGCGCAAATTAGGATCCGGGTGTCGGATCAGCGAAAAATCTATGTGTTGTTTAATTCGGCCCTTCGGCACAAGTTTAATATGCTTTAATAAGGTTGTCTCATAAGTTAAAACTTACGCACGATACCCAGGTTGACTGAATTGGAAACCCGGCCAGTGATACTGAATTGGGTGTCGACATCATCCGACACAAGCAAAATTGCCCCCAAACCTGGTATGGCTTCCATATTAACCGCCCATTTATCATTAAAACTGTGTTGAAGACCTACTACCCATCCAAACCGTGCTGAAAAGTTAGCTGAAAAATCATCTTCGGAAAACGACCTGAATCCCAATCCGCCTGAGAATTCCGGGCCTTGGTAAAACATGAGTTTGTCGTCGAGTTGTTTCCGTTTTTCACGCCCAATGGCAATGCCTCCGTTCAAACCAAAGGTTGCCGTTTCATTGAACACTTGAAAATCAATCTCTCCAACAAAAAACCTGATTCGTTTGTACACCTGCTCAGATTTTTGCTTTTTAAAAAAAGCGCTGAATGAATTGTAACCGCCGAAGTCGAGGCCGTTAAACTGAAGTCCTACTTCCCTTGGCGCTTTTTGAGCATGAATGGAACCGGCCGCCAGGAAAAAAATCAAGAGTGTAAAAAAAACGTTTTTGCGTTGCATAAAAATGTAGTTTATGTTAAATGTGTAAAAATATACCTTTCAAACACTTGCACTGAAAGGCATAGCATTTGAAACCTAATCTACTCCTAAACGGCCAAGCAAATGAATTGGCTGTGTCATTAAAGAAAAAAACTTTGTCAGATCGGGTCTACATCAATGGAAACAATGACCTGTGAAAACCCAGGCTTGCCGGTTACGATTTCCGAGGTGTGCTTCAACAAAGCTTTAGTATGCCCAAGCAGCGGCGCTGACTTTTCAAGTTTCAGCATAATATCCTGACCGAAATAACCCCGGATTTTGGCAATATTTGGAATTACCGGGCCCAATACTCTTTCGCCAAGTTTTTCCCTCAGCAATTTGGCAAATAAAGCAGCGGCGGCATTCACCGTTTGCGGATTTTTATGGCGCAGTTCCAGATGAATCAAGCGATAAAAGGGTGGATATTTAAACTCTTTGCGTTCCAGAAGTTCCCTGTTTATGAAGCCTTCAAAATTATTTTGCAGCACCTCCTGCACCACCGGATGTTGTGGGTCAAATGCCTGAATCATTACCTGCCCCTGTTTGTTTTTTCTGCCCGCCCGCCCGGCCACCTGCGTCATTAATTGGAATGCTCTTTCGCCTGCCCTGAAATCAGGGAATTTAGTAAGTGCATCGGCGCCCAACACACCTACAAAGCCGACATTTTCAAAATCCAGTCCTTTGGTAACCATCTGTGTGCCAACGAGTATATCGATCCGGCGCTCTTCAAAATCATTCAACAGCGCTACCAGGTTTGATTTGGTGCCGGCGGTGTCCATATCCATCCGGGCAATGCGCGCATTTGGCAGAAAAATCTTCAGCTCATCTTCAATTTTTTCGGTACCAAAGCCTTTTAAGGTAATTTTCCCCGAACCGCATGCCGGACAAACCACCACCGGATTTTCAGTGTATCCGCAATAATGGCACCTCAGCCTGTTGGTTTGTTTGTGAAATGTCAGGCTTACATCACAATGTTTGCACATGGCATTCCAGTTACACACTTCACATGCCAGCATGGGCGCATATCCCCTTCTGTTTTGGAAGAGGATAGCCTGTTCGTTGTTTGCCAGCGTTTCCTGGAGTTTTTCCATCAAAGGGGTAGAAAAGACGCTTTGCATTTGCCTCGTTTTCAATTGCTGCCTAAGGTCGACAACGGAGATGGTCGGCAATTCCAGTCCGCCAAAACGGGCCTTCATTGTTGCCAGACCGAACTTCCCGGCCTGGGTATTGTGCCACGTTTCGAGCGAAGGTGTTGCTGTACCAAGCAGCACTTTGGCGCCATATATTTTTGCCAGAAAAACGGCGGTATCGCGCGCGTGGTAGCGGGGTGCGGGGTCATATTGTTTAAACGAGGGATCGTGTTCTTCATCGACCACCACCAATTTCAGATTTTTGAAAGGAAGAAACAAACCGCTGCGGGCAGCCAGAATTACTGATTTACCCGCATAGGCGGATTTCCACACTTCTACCCGTTCATTGTTGTTAATTTTTGAATGGTAAACTGCTATTTCAGCGCCAAAAAGTTTTTGAAGGCGTTGGATGATTTGGGTCGTAAGCGCAATTTCAGGAAGCAGATAAAGTACCTGCCCTCCGTTTTGAATGATCTCACGCATCAATTCGACATAAACCCTCGTTTTACCGCTTCCCGTTACCCCATACAGCAATGTCACATCCTGCTCGGAGAAAGACTTTCGAATTTCCGCCAGGGCTTTTTCCTGATCTGCAGTTAGCGTATCCAATTCTGCCAACTCATCTTCATATCCGCCCAAACGGCTCACTTCCTTATCGTAAAGTTCCAGGATATTTTTTTTAACAAGCGTTTTTAAGGTGGCTTCGGTCACATCCGCTTTGTGCAGCAATTCACTTTTACGGACGAATGGTTTTTGTTTGTCGAGTACCAGAAAAGCCATCAGCACTTCCAGTTGTCTTTCTTTTGACTGAACCTCTTCAAATACGGCTTTTAACGCGTCGGGGTGGTTGCGCAGGTGAGCGGCCAGGCGTACAGCAGATGTTTTTTTTGATTGAAATTTCTCTTGTAAATCTTCACGGATAAAGACAACGCCCTTGTTCAGCAGGCGTTGCACCACGGGAAACACCGTTTTTTTATTCAGGATCTTTCGGGCATCTTCTACGGTAATTTCCTGTTGGATCAGCAAAGCCTCAGCAAGCAGGTACTCGTCGTCGTCGAAGGTGGAAAAGTTGTCGCCGTATTGTTCATTTCGAACAAGTTTTGTTTCACTGCTCAGTTTGAGGTGCCCGGGCAAAGCGGCCGTCATAACTTCCCCCATTGTGCAACAATAATATTCTGATATCCAATTCCACAATTGTAACTGTTGAGGTGTGACGACGGTAACTTCATCCAGCACCGAAACAATCGGTTTTACCGGATACTCGGGAGCAGTGTTGTGCACTTTTTCCACCAAACCGCTGTACAACTTACTTTTGCCGAATTGCACCTCTACCCGCACGCCTACCTGAATAAGCGACAACGCCGACTCCGGTACCGAGTAGGTGTACGACCGTTTGGGAAGCGCTAAAGGGAGAATAATATCAGCGTAAGTGGGCATGTTTTTCACAAAAATTGCCTCCTAGCTATCCTAAAACAGATGGAAGCAAACAATATGTTTCGTTTAGTTGGCAAGGTATTATTTTCGATTGTAAGTAGTCGGACAATATTATTTTAAAAAAATCTCTTTCATTTGCAGACATAATTTTTGAATCCGTTATTTTTGTGACGCAAACTTAACGGACAAGACACCTTGTCTCATCTTTTACCAAAACAAATCTCTACTTGGCATTTAAACCTTCTCGTCCTAGTCCCCCGGGCAACCGTCCTTTCCCACCCCGCCCGAGTTCCGGCCCTCGTCCTTTCAATCGTGGCCCCCGTGCGCCGGAACACAACATCAACAGTTATATTCGAGCTACCGAAGTCCGTCTGGTTGGCGACAACCTCGAGGAAATCACTGACCTTGTTGGCGAACCTGTTGAAGTAGGCGTTTATGCAACTTCTAAGTTACAAAAATGGGCAGAAGAAGCCGGACTTGATCTGGTGGAGATTACCCCGAACGCAGTACCTCCTGTTGTAAGAATTATTGACTACAACAAGTTTCTTTATCAAAAAAAGAAGCGTGAAAAAGAATTGAAAGCAAACCAGGTTAAAGTTGATCTGAAAGAAATTCGTTTCGGACCTGAAACCGGGGAGCACGATTTTGAATTCAAACTTCGCCACGCCAAAAGTTTCCTTGGAGAAGGAAATAAAGTGAAAGCCTATGTTCAATTCCGTGGCCGGGCAATCGTTTTTAAAGAACGCGGCGAACTTTTGCTGTTGAAATTCATGAAAGAATTGGAAGATTACGGCGTAGCCGAGCAATTGCCCAAGCTGGAAGGCAAACGGATGATGGTGATTATGACGCCTAAAAAAGCCGGCGGCAAAAAAAAGACTGATTAATTAGCAAATCAAACTTTCGTTATAACCCATCGTCTATTGTAGTTGATGGGTTATTTTTTTAGAAACAATCCTGATTTTTCTTGGTCACATCCAGTGGTTGTTGTAATTTTGCGCTCCGTTTTTAAAAATTCATTTATTATGCCTAAGATGAAAACCCACTCCAGCGCCAAGAAGCGTTTCAAGGTGACTGGCTCCGGGAAAGTAAAGCGTAACCACGCGCGGTTGCGCCACATCGCTACCACCAAAACTAAAAAAGCCAAGCGTCATTTGGGCCATGCTGTGATCGTTGACCAAGCGGATCACGCACGGATCGAACGCCTGCTTGCGATCTAATTTGGTCGTTCTGCGATTTAAACCCAGCCTAAAAAGGCTATTCACACCCATTTTTTTAACGAGAACACCGGCTAAAGAGCTGATTTCGCCCCGGTGTTGCACTAAAAAAGAATTACAATGCCAAGAGCAACAAACAACCCGGCCAGTCGCGCCCGCCGGAAAAGAATCATGTTAGCCGCACGCGGTTACTTCGGCGCACGCTCCAAAGTTTATACTGTCGCCAAAAACACCCTTGAAAAAGGATGGCAGTACGCATTCCGCGATCGCAAATTCAAAAAACGCCTTTATCGCCGCCTTTGGATTGCCCGTATCAATGCCGCTACCCGTTCACATGGCGTAAAATACAGCGCATTTATGCACATGCTTGATCAAAAAGGCATCGGCCTGAACCGTAAAGTGTTGGCCGACTTGGCCCTCAACAACCCGGCTACGTTCAAAGCAGTGGTGGATGCCGCTCAGAAGTGAAAAACACTTGCTGAATAAACCGATCCCGCATTTTTTCAGGTGAAAAAATGCGGGATTTTTTTTGCGATAAATAGGGCTATGCCCTCAAAATGGCGCGCTTTTCCCCAAAATACCCATACCGAACAAGGCAAAATCATATTTTACCGGATCCTCCGTATCGAACCGGCGCAGTGCTGCGGTAAGCTCCAATACCGCCTTCCAATCCGTTTGAGGCCGGGTAAGCAACCCCAATCGCCGCGCCACTTTATCTACGTGTACATCCAACGGAATCAGCAATTGTGACGGTTTTATTTGTTTCCACACACCAAAGTCAACACCGCAGGTGTCGCTTCTGACCATCCAACGTAAAAACATATTCAATCGTTTGCAGGTAGATCCCCGGGCGGGGGTAGCTACATGCTTGCGGGTTCGCACGGGCGCAAATGGGTGATCAAAAAAATCATCATGGAACCCAATCAATGCCTGCTCGATGGTGGTGTCTGAATGGGTCAGGTGTTTTGAAAATGCAGGTTCAAGGGAATCATGCCGCTGATAATGCCGTTGAAGCACATCCAGGAACCACAACGTATCGGTTGCCTGAAAGGTGCGGTGTTTAAAATTCAAAAAGCGCGAACGATCGGATTCCTGATGATTAACCACAAAATCATAGGGCGCCTGATCCATTAATTCGGCGAGTTTTTCCGCGCTTTGAATGATCGTTTTTCGTTGCCCCCATGCAAGCGTTGCCGCAAAAAACGCCATGACCTCCCTGTCTTGTAACAATACAAACCGGTGTGGGATGCTGATCGGATCGTTTTTAATAAATTCCGGCTGATTGAAATTGGCAACTGCACGTTCCAGCAAATCCTGAAGGGATTGTTGAGTCATGGGTTAAAAATTTTCATCAATGTGCAGTAAAATACGCTGTTTCCTACGCTCTATCTTCTGATTGATTTCCTTAAAATACCATTCGCGCAGCTTTTCAGACTCCCCGCTGATCCTGGATGATTTGGCAATTATGCTGCTAAACCACTCCTCTGCATAATCACACAGCTTGTTGTCGGTTGTGCGCAAAAAATTGGGCGTGCAAAATCCGGTATACACCATTCGGCCAACATCGGATGTGATCAAAGCCGTAATGTTGGTATAAACCATTTCATTGTAAAACAAATTGATCTCTCCGCTGCCGTATTCCGACTTTTCACCGACATTGAATTTTTTGCCTGTCAATGCAAAATTTTTCATGTGGTTAACCCAATCAATCAGCCGGTCAATTAAAATGATTGCTTCATTGGGATCTCTAAATCCCCCCAACATCACATGGTATTCAATTTGAGCCAGGATATTATCCATAATCTGTACCGTCCATAGTTCCGTACTGTTCAATCGCAGGTAGTGGTTCAAACAATCCTGACTCAATCGAATAATGGGTGGCGTTACCAAATCAAGAGAGAACTGCCGGTTTTTTAAAAACTCCAGGTTCCAAGTCGTTCTGCCCCATATATACAATTTGAAAGAAATCAGTTCAGGAAACAAATGGTAGGTAAACATCGGCAATTCGGCAGATGCATAATACAAGTGGGCATTGGGTAAGCGGTGGATTTTTTCAAAATCCTCAATAAACGACTCCAGATAGTCGGAAAAACCGGTAATTCTTTTGGAAAATGCGTTGAAGTTGCACGATATCTGGTCGCTATTTCTCATGATAAGCGCATCCAATGAAATACCGTAATGCCGGGCAAGCAGGCTTAATTCATCTGGAGGAAGAAACGTATCACACCGAATACGTCGGTACACAGGGTCTTTAGCCAGGTTTAGTAATAGGCAAAGGGCATCCACCGCATCGGCCCTGCGTTCGTACCTGTTGAGGATGATTTCAAAAAGTTGTTCCTGTAGAGAGGGTGTTTTCATCTCTGTGCGCAATTTTGGCGGCACAAGATGAAATTTTTCTCAGAATTCGTTTTTCAAATCATTCTGTTTTGGAAATCCAGCAGGGTTATCCGACCTTTGCGCTTTAAATGACAAAGGCCATACTCCTTCTCGAAGACGGTACTGTTTTTCACGGCAAATCTGCCGGAAAAACAGGAACCACGACCGGTGAAATTTGTTTCAATACCGGCATGACAGGTTACCAGGAAATTTTCACCGACCCATCTTATACGGGTCAGGTTCTGGTAGCAACCAACGTTCACATCGGCAATTACGGCATCAAAGATGATGAAGTAGAAAGCGAAAAAATTAAAATCGCGGGTTTTATCTGTCGCAATTTCAGTATTCCATACAGCCGGCTCAATGCGCAGCGCAGTATTCAGGATTATTTTGAAGCAGAAAACCTGGTTGCAATTTGCGATCTGGATACCAGGGCTATCGTTCAGCATATCCGCGAGCGTGGCGCGATGAACTGCCTTATTTCGTCTGAAACTGATGATATTGCGGAATTGAAAAAACGGCTCGCCTCTACGCCAAGTATGGCCGGACTTGAGCTATCGAGCCATGTAACCACTAAAACACCTTATTTTATTGGAAATCCGGAGGCACAACTCAAAATTGCCGTGATGGATTTCGGTGTAAAGAAAAACATCCTGCGGAATTTCGATCAGCGCAACTGCTACCTTCAGGTGTTCCCGGCGAAAACATCCTTCGAGGAAGTAATGGCATGGAACCCCAATGGCTTTTTTCTATCGAACGGCCCCGGCGACCCTTCATCGATGGAGTACGCTGTCCTTACCGCAAAAAAAATGCTGGAAACCGGAAAACCCCTTTTCGGCATTTGCCTTGGGCAACAATTATTGGCATTGGCAGCCGGACTACCTACCTACAAATTACATCACGGGCATAGAGGCATCAATCATCCGGTTAAAAATTTGCGAACCGGCAAAGGAGAAATTACCAGCCAAAACCACGGATTTGGGGTTTTGGAACAAGCCGTTTATGACAGCCCATCCATTGTAGAAGCAACTCACCTCAATTTGAACGATCAAACCATTGAAGGTATCCGCCTAAAAAATTATCCGGCATTTAGCGTGCAATACCACCCGGAAGCCAGCCCCGGGCCACACGATGCGCGGTATCTTTTCGATGAGTTTGTGCAGATGATTGGTTAACTTTTTTTAAAGGCTGCGATCGCATTTTTGGCATAATCAGTGAGCGCCAAACGTCCGCTTACCGCCGCGCGTTCCAGGAGCAGCGTCGACCAATGCTCTGTACCTTGCCAGAATATCTTTTTCAATTCTACCAATGCTTCCGGGCTGTAGGAGCATAGTTTTTGGCAAAAATGATCCAGGTAAGCA
Source organism: Saprospiraceae bacterium (assembly GCA_016787465.1). Classification (GTDB taxonomy): domain Bacteria; phylum Bacteroidota; class Bacteroidia; order Chitinophagales; family Saprospiraceae; genus M3007. The sequence goes on from JAEUUR010000147.1 coordinate 12,477, forward strand.
TCCAGTTGTTCAACGGTTTCAAAAACCTCCTGATACAACCCTTTTGATTTCCCCCATTCGGCGGTGCGCCATTCGTCGGGGGTTAAGGCCAACTGGCTGAACGTAGCCGCTCCAACTTTTCGCTCCACCGCGGGGCCTATGACAAACGGCCCGAATCCTACGGCCAGTTCGCTCAGTCGAAAAGTTGCCCATTGGGAAGCCAAACAAAAATCGGTTGCTGCGGCAAGCCCAACGCCTCCGCCAACCGATTTTCCATGCACACGGCCTACGATAATTTTTGAACTTTGGCGCATGGCGTTGATCACATGGCCAAACCCGGAGAAAAACTGCTTCCCGGTATCAAAATCCTGGATGGCCACAAGCTCATCAAAACTGGCGCCGGCGCAGAAGGTTTTATGTTCCGCACTTCTTAACACCACTACTTTGACATCGTCGCGGGTCGATGTATGATTGATGGCGGTTACCAGTTCATTTAATAATTTGCTGGGCAAACTATTATGGTTAGGGTGGTAAAAAATAATGTGCGCAACGCCGTTCGGTGTAACGTCGGTGCGCACATATCCAAGTTGAGTAATTTCCATTAAAGTTACTGGTTGTTGCCTGAAATAATCTTCTCCAGATCAGTCTTCAACATATCTATTTCTTTTTGGTAGCGGTCAACGGATTGGATATAATCCTCAAGAACCGTTTGAGTAGGCGCGTTGGGGGCATTTTCAGCAGCAGATTTTAGCCCGGCCGTCATGGTTTCAAACTTATTGACAGCGCCTTCCATTTGTGAGGCAAACCCTTCCAGCGCTTCTTTTTTAGCCCCTGTCGCTTTGGCGCTGGAAGCTTCTGCATCTTTTAATAATTTGCTGGCCGCATCCAAATTTCCCTGAGCTTTAACGGAGGCCGCCTGAATCAATTCTGGTGTAATCTGCAGGGCATTTGAAGCTACCTCTGTTGCTTGAGTCTCTGCACTTTTAGCGGCATCTGAATTATTGGAGTTTTGGCAGGCGAAGAACAAACTGATCGCCAACAAAGAGAAAAACAACTTTTTCATCAATTAACTTTTAAGATTAAGGATGTGCAAAGGTAGCAGATAATTAGAAAATACAGGCGTAGTTGACGTCCTTTGCATTGCAAATCGCCTGCAGCCATGTCGAAAAGAAAACATACCGGCAAATTACCCGTTCAAGAATTATTACCGGTCAAAGCTCCTTTGAGTGTGCTGGCGCTTTTTTCTCTGGGGCAGTTCGGCTGGTCGCTGGCCAGTTATGCGGTGGGTAATTTGTTGGTTTATTTTTATTTGCCTCCAGAACAAGGAACGCCCATGTTTCCAGCTTTTATCTTTCAAGGGCCGGTTTTGTGGTTTTTTACACTGATTGGTTTGATTAGCGCACTGGGGCGCATACTTGACGGGGTGGTTGATCCGCTTGTGGCTAATTGGAGCGATCGGAAAGATACTATAAGAGGCAAACGGAAATGGTTTATGCTGCGTGGCGCGATCCCGTTTGCCCTTTTTGGCGCATTGGCATTTTTCCCTGCAGAAGCGTCCGAAGCAGGCACCAATGTTGTCTGGATTGGATTGGTGATAGGCCTTTATTATTTCTTCTTTGCCTTTTATGTGATTCCATATAATGCCCTGATGGCAGAACTGGGACATACACCGAAGGAGCGTTTGCGCATCAGCACGATGGTTTCTGTAGCCTGGGCGCTTGGTTTTGTTGCAGGAAACAGTATGTATGCCTTGCAGGGATTTTTTGAAAGTCGTGGCGATACGCCTCTGGAAGCCTTTCAAACAGGCATTATCTGGTTGCAGGCAGTTGCATTGGTATGCATGTTGTTACCTGCGCTGTTCTTGAATGAAATGAAATATGCGCGCCAGGTTAGCAGCGATGCTCCTGTGCTGCATTCTGTGCGCAGCGTGTTTGGGAATAAAAACTTCCGGTGGTTCCTGTTTGGCATCCTGCTTTATTGGTTGGCGCTAACGTTTATTCAACTGGGCATTGGTTATTACACGACCCTATTGCTTGGCCTCGACAAAAGCGAAGCGTTTTCCTTTTCGCTGATCAGCTTCGGATGTAGTTTTATTTTTTATTTCCCGGTCAGCTGGATGGCCGGAAAATATGGCAAACGGCATTTGATGTTGGGAGCATTCATCATTTTCGCCCTGATATTTTTGATAACAGCTTTCAGTCCGTACCTGCCTGTTCCAAAATTGTATCTGATGTACGGACTTGCGGTAGCAGCGTCAGTTCCATTGGCGATATTCGGCATCCTGCCCAATGCAATCGTTGGAGATGAAGTTGAAAAAACGGTTTCAACCGGTGGTTTACAAGTAACGGGGATGTATTTTGGCGTTACTGCTTTTACGATGAAAATTGGCATCTCAATCGCCAATCTAGTGTTCCCGTCGTTACTATTGTTTGGCAGAAGCCTGGAAAATGCCAAGGGCGTTCAACTTACCAGCCTTGCAGCGGCAGCGTTTTGTTTGTTGGGATGGCTGGCATTTCGTCGATTCAGGGAATAGGAGCCGGTTTATTGCACCAATTCCACTTTATAAACGATGTAATCTGTATCGCCTTGCCAAGGGAATGCATGCACCATTTGTTTGTAATGGCACTTTACCATCTTCCCTTCAAATTTCTGCAATTCGGCATACACAGCGGCATTTTTAGCTGAAAAATCCCAAGTGCTCTGGGTGGTCAGCATGGCGCTGCCGGCAAGGTGTAATTGGCCTTCGAATGTTTTGAATACAATTCCTTTTTTCGAAATTTTGAACAAATTACCGCTTCTGGATCCCTCGCTGATGGTATAAGTGCGGTAAAAGTAGTAGCCGGCTGAAAATACCAAAAATGAAGCTAAAACGATCCAAAGCGTGCGTTTGGCTACCTGTTTTGCTTTCTGCTTAACGTGATCTAATTGAACTGTCATGGTAAATTGAATGATAAGATGTTTGAATCGGCAAAGAAATTTACACGCCTTTTTTACTGCCCCATATTTGAATATGCAGGCGATCGGAGTATCTAAAGTGGTGTTTTTTACAAATTTCCACCAGCCATTGACGGCGGGCAGCCAATGCCTCAGCGGTGGTACCCTCCGGCATCAACCATACTCTTTCGGCTGGAATCTGATAGCTTTTAATCAGGGTCAATACCTCTTCCATGTCTTTTTCTTCTGCCACCACAAATTTAAAATTTGCCTTCAAACTTTGTGCAAAAAACTGCAAGGCAGCCGGTTTTTCTCTCAATTTTTTGGAATTATTACTGTTGGATAATTTGGGCGACACATTGTATTGTGCTACATATTGATCGAAAACCGGAATTGGAATAAGGGTTCCATTCGTTTCAACTTCAAACCTGAATTCAGGATTTTTTTCTACCAAATATTTCATCAGTTCCGCCAAAACCGGTTGTTGCAGCATAGGCTCGCCACCGGTCAGTATCACATTCGAACATTGGTACGAGCATACTTGATCAGCTACTTGTTCTACCGAACTTTGAGCTATCCAGTCTTTTTTGTCAAACTTTTCATAGGCGGGAAGTGCATCGTGTACATGGGAAAAACGTGTCCCCTTCCAATTCCAGGTGTAATCCGTATCACACCAGATACAATGCAGGTTGCACAAGCTGGTGCGTACAAATACAGACGGAACGCCAATGCTTTTCCCTTCTCCCTGAATAGAGTGGAAAATTTCAGGCGCGTTGTTCAAACGGGCAAGTTTAAGCAGCTTGTTATTCATTGCAACGGATGAGCAAGCGGTTAAAACAATGCGGGGAAGTTTTTTCTAAGTTGGTCAAGTTTTCCATCCAGAAATAACAACGGATGTGAGGCTAAATCTTCCAATATTTCAGCAGGATACAAAAAAGCCCGGTCGCGAAAAATATCCCGCAATTCGGCTGAATCGAGTGTCGATACTTTTGTGGCAAATTGTTCGGCGCGTTCGAAGCAGTATTGGAGCCGGTCAACCAAAAACTGAATATCACGAATCCAGACAACTGTATTGGGCGGCAGCACGTGCAAAAGCGAAGCTTTTTGGGTTCTTTCAAACCGGGTGTTCAAATTAGGAATGATGTGCAGACTGGTCAGATTTTGACGACTCAACTGAGTGAGCGGATCAAATGTGCGCAAAGTTTCCACTTCATCATCAAACAATTCGATCCTGTATGGCAATTCGTTTCCAAAAGAAAACAAATCGATAATACCGCCTCTGACGCTGAACTGCCCGGGTTCATACACAAAATCGGCACGTTGAAACCCATATTCCACCAACACCTGAATCATAAAATCGGCGTCGAGTCGTTCGCCTTTTTTTACTTCAATACGGCTTTCCTGCAAAATTTCCGGTTTAACAACCTTTTCAAAAAGAGCTTCCGGGTATGTTACCAGCGCATCGCCTTGTTTAGGGGATGAAATATTGCTGACGGTTTCAGAACGTTGCAGAATTTGAGTTTGATTTAATTCTTCAAACGCAGCCGGCCTTTTGAACGAATCTGGGAAAAAGTGAACTTGCGCATTGCCCAAAATCCCCTCCAGATCATTCATGCGATAGGCAGCTTCATCCTTATTACTGGCAATAACTACGTGCAAACGGGCTGGTTTACTTGCATCGCGTTTTATGGCAGCAGCAATGGCAAACGATTCCTGTGCGCCGGTTAACCCATCTAATTGCAGGCGGATCGAAGTAGCCGATCCGTTCAGTTGCTCCAAAATGCTGATCACTTTGGGGTGCGTTTCATATCGCTGCAATAAATGGGCAAGGTTGCTCATCGTCAGTTTGTAAACTTATACCCTACCCCTCGAATGGAGTGAAAGAATTCCGGTTTTTTAGCATCCTTTTCAAAATATTTCCGAAAAGCAAGGATGAAATTATCAATTGTGCGGGTGCTTGGATATACATCATAGCCCCAAACCGACTGTAAAATTTGATGTCTGCTGACCACTTCATTTTTCCGTTCAACCAGCAATTTCAACAACATGGCTTCCTTTTTGGTCAACATGATGGGCTCTCCCCTGAATGTTGTAGCCTCAAAAGACTCGAAGTTGACCTGGTTTCCGCCGAATTCAAATTGTTCAATATCCTCCCCTTTTACCCGTTGGCTTCTTCTCAGCAATTTACCTACTCTCAACAAAAGTTCTTCCAGGTTGAATGGTTTGGTCAGGTAGTCGTCGGCGCCTTTTTTCAAGCCCGAAATACGGTCCTGGGCTGTATCCTTGGCGGTCAGCAGTAAAATAGGCACCTCCAGGTTGGTTAACCTGACTTGTTCTGTAATACTGAAACCATCAACCTCCGGAAGCATTACATCGAGCAGCAGCAGATCGAAGTGTTGGCCTGCAATCATGTCAAGCGCCTTTTTTCCATTGGATGTAGAAACTACTTCGTAGCCGTCGAGTTCCAGGTTGATTTTCACCGCTTCCCGGATATGGTCTTCGTCTTCAACAAGTAAGATTCGCATACAGAGTGAATGGATTTAAAGGCTTTGAACTTGGGTTAATCCATTTCCAAATCGATGTCAACTTTTTCGTGCCAGGGAAGCCCGTCTTTATTCAGTCGGTCCATAAACGGATCGGGGTTCATTTGTTCTACATTGAACACGCCCATGCCCGACCAGGTGCCTTCCATGATCATGCGCGCTCCAATCATCGCGGGCACACCGGTTGTGTAGCTTACTGCCTGGGTGCCGGTTTCTTTGTAGGCATCCTGATGGCTGCAATTGTTCCAGACGTAATAAGTACGTTCTTTACCATCTTTCACGCCTTTGATACGGCAACCTATGCTGGTGAAACCGGTATAATTTTCGCCCAGTTCTTCGGGAGCAGGCAGTACGGCTTTCAGAAACTCGAGCGGGATGATATCGATGCCATTGAATTTTACAGGTTCAATACCGGCCATGCCGATGTTTTGGATCACGCGCAGGTGGGTAAGGTATTGTTCGCTGAACGTCATCCAGAAGCGTGCGCGGCGCAGGGTCGGGAAGTTTTTAACCAGACTTTCCAATTCTTCATGAAAGATCAGGTACGAGCGTTTGGGGCCGATTTCAGGGTAATTGATGTCTTTCCAGATTTCATGTGGCTCCGTTTCCACCCATTGGCCATTTTGCCAGTATTTGCCTTTTTGAGTCACTTCCCGGATGTTGATTTCCGGATTGAAGTTGGTGGCGAAGGCCTTTCCATGACTGCCGGCATTGGCGTCTACGATATCCAGTTCGTGAATTTCGTCGAAGTAGTGTTTGGCAGCGTAAGCGGTATATACACTGGTTACGCCGGGGTCGAAACCACAACCTAACAATGCGAACAGGCCTTTGGCTTTAAATTTATCCTGATACGCCCATTGCCAGGAATATTCAAATTTAGCTTCATCCTTTGGTTCATAGTTGGCCGTATCCATGTAATGTACGCCCGTTTCCAAACAGGCATCCATGATCGGCAAATCCTGGTAAGGCAGGGCTACATTGATTACCAACTTTGGTTGAAACTGGCGAATCAGTGCAACAGTTTCTGCTACATTATCTGCATCAACACGCGCTGTTTCAATTTTTTTACCGCCATATGCCGCATGAATGGCATCTGCAATGGCATCGCATTTCGATTTGGTTCTGGAGGCCAGCATGATTTCGCCAAATACGTCACGGTGCTGGGCACATTTATAAGCTACCACACGGCCGACGCCACCGGCGCCGATAATCAGGACTTTAGACATGATATTCGTTGATTGATGTTTGTTGTTCCTTTTGGGCTGTTGCTTGTTCAAAATGGTTTCAGCGTGAAAAGCTTTGATATACCAAGTGAGAATTTCACTTTCCAACCAATGGCCAAAACACTGAAAATCAATAAATTAAAAACAAAAGTTAAAACAACCTGGCGCAAAATTAAGTAGATTTGCGGGATCAACTTTTAAAAAATAAAAAAGCTTCAATACATTAGCGTTAAGGATTACTCAATCCTTTAATGTCAACGCCCAGTGATTTTGATAGTTCGCGCTGTAAGCCAATGCTTTAGCCGCAGGCTTTTTTCAAAACCAAACAGCGCTCAGTATAACAACCAGAAAAAAATTAACGTCTCTCTTGTTACCAAAAACGCTCCCACTTTTACAGGATATATCCTTCAACCCCGCTGAAATAGAAGAGTATATACCCATGCAATCCATGCACACCATGGTTTTCGACCGATTTTGTGAAGATGGTTGGACGTACTGGGCTGATGTTATGTTCAGACGAAATTATTGGGAGTGGCGTGGGCAGCCTTGTCGGGTAATTCTGCTGCGGATTCGGTTAAAAGATTTTGAGTTCAGTAAAAGTCAGCGCAAATGCCTACGGAGGAATGAAGATCTGACAATTCTTCGCCGTTCCCTGCATATTCAGCCAATGCATGAAATATTGTTTGAAAGGCATTCCAGGCGTTTTTTACACAACCGCCCTCAAAGTATTTACGGTTTTTTCAGTTTTTTCAGCAGCATCATGCCCTGTTACGGGATAGAATTTGATGTTTTTAAAGACGACCAACTGGTAGCGGCAAGCTTTTTCCACATTGGCAGAAAAAGCCTGGCCGCCAACTACGGTATTTATGAGCCGGAGGAGTGGCGCCGCGGGCTCGGCACCTTTACCATGCTCAAGGAAATTGAATTTGCCATCGAAAACAACCGCGATTACTACTACCCCGGTTTTATTTATGACGTGCCCAGCGAATTCGACTACAAATTGAATTTCAACAACTTAGAGTATTTCGATTGGTGGGGAAACTGGTATCCGCTGGATCGGCTTCCCGTACGGGATTGGCGTGCGGAATACGACCTGTTTTAAAGCCCGAATGCGTATCCTATATTTATTTTAAAACGCCCTTCGTACACTTTAATCTGTTCCCTCAATTCCGGATAATCTTCATCTGGCAGGTTTCCGATATTGAAGCCAACTTGCACCAGCGGTTCGATACGGATACAATTGAACACTTGTATCGCCATACCGATGCTCAACGTCGGGCCAAAAAGGACATATTTTTCAAGCCGCATTTTCCTTTCCTGGAAGAAATATTTTGTTTGAGCGACAACCTGGGTTTCAGCGCTGAATGCACCGATCCGCCAACTTTCCGTAATATCGTCATAAACCAGGGTTTCATCTGAAATTACCCGAAAATCCTTGTACAAAGAACCCATCAATCCTGGTTGTACAAACCATTGACATCCTTTCCATCCTGCGGGATAATACTGCCTTAATCCCAGTTGCAACTTGCTCACCGATAACGACAAACCATTGGTTTCCTGTTCAGGCAAAGGCCTGCCGGTTCCGAAATATTCCCAACCTGAGTCGTTATACGGCGATGTACTACCCCATTGAATTTCATAGGTTCTTCGCATAGCAAATTCCGACTCCCAGTCGCCATTAAACCCCCAATCCGGAATGGATCCGCGCTCCTCATGTGAAAAAGAAAGTTCAAATGCAGTGCGTCCGTTTTTGCGCCACTCCAAAGCGGCATTAAACTTTTTCAGATTTGAAGAAAAACCCAGGGCGTCCGCCTTTACAGAAAAAGGTAAAAATTTTTGCGCTGCTACAGTACCGCTTAATAAACCAAGCAGAGACACGAAAAGCGCGGAGAAACATGCTTCTTTCATCGTTTTACTGTTTAAAAGGATTCGCAAAACGTTCATCCCTGATAAGTTCATGATCCGTAAGGGTGTTCAGAAAAGCGACAAGTGCATTCAGGTCCGAAGCATTTAAATTCAAGTTGAGCTTCATTTCCGGATGCAGGTTGGGATGATTTTTAACGCCATTATTGTAAAATGACACAACCTCCATCAGGGTTTTGAACCGGCCGTCATGCATGTAAGGGGCCGTAAGTGCAATATTGCGCAAGGAGGGGGATTTAAACACCCCTACCTGATTTGAGTTGCCGGAAATTGCACCTACACCGCCATCTGTATAGTTCATACTCAATCCGGTACAAGCCTCCAATACTTCCTGCGTAGTTCTGAGCGGCGAATGGCACTTACTGCAATTCACGACAAAAATATCCCGGCCTCTGTTTTCAATAGTTGTAAATCCAGGAATCCCGGTGGTTTGTATCGTGGTGAGGGTATCGCCACCATTGCCGTAATAAATGGGTAGAATGGAGGTTATTGTGTCGACACTGGAAATATTGATATTGCCATTCGCTTCTTCCAGACCGCCATCAAAACGCGAATCATGTGCCCCCATAGCGCCAACAAATTCACTGAGGCACTCAAGTACCTGGTCGGAAGTTACATTAAAATTGCCGTACACTTTGTTCCAGATGTAGGGATAGTAAGGTTGCTCCACAATACGGTTTACTACTTCCTGAAGCGTCATACCCATTTCATGATCATTGAGAAAAGCCATGGTGGATTGCTGTTCCACTGAAGAAGCGCGGTTATCCCAAAGCAGTTGCGGCGCAGGCCCGTTGATCGCACGGTAATGGGCTGAAAACGAAGCTACGTTGCCAAGTGGAAGCGCGTTTCGGGTGCCTTTTAAGCCATAAATACCCGTGCTAACCGCCACATTATCTGAAAAAGCCAGTTCTTGTTTGTGACAGGATGCACATGAAATCGTACGATCCTGCGATAAATTTTTATCATAAAACAACACCCTGCCAAGTGTTGCCTTGCCGTCGTCAACCGGCTGTACAACCAAACCCAGGCTTTTAAGATAATCAGGCAGTTTGCGATCATAATTTGCAAAAACAGGGGGCAAATCAAGTGCCGATTCGAAAGCTAATTGTTGCTCAGGCAATATGTTTTCAGATTCTTTCAGAATCAATTGCTCCTGGCAGGAGCCGGCAAGCAAGGCGAGTAAAATGAAGCATAATAAGTTCTTCATAACAGTGGTAGTTAAAGTGAATTGTTTGCGAAAACAGTAAAATCAAAATCAAATTTCACGCAATTTCACCAACACCATACTTTAAATATGCCAACTATACCTAGTATTACATGAACCGGTCGTTTGATTGAGTGAATATTTGGATGGGCGTTTTTTTACCGGAACTTTCTTTTTCCTTGAACTTGTTTAAGGTATAAAATAAAATTCGTCACGAATCGCTAATTTTGCCCCCTCGCAGAAGAAAATTGGCATTATGGAATATCGTCCGTCTGAAATTGAACCTAAATGGCGCGCCTGGTGGATCAACCAGTGTACTTACGCCGTGCATATCGATCACACCAAGCCGAAATACTATATTTTGGACATGTTTCCCTACCCTTCCGGCGCCGGGTTGCATGTAGGTCATCCGCTCGGGTATATTGCCAGCGATATTCTTTCCAGATACAAAAGGCTTCAGGGTTTTAATGTGCTTCACCCCATGGGCTTCGATGCATTCGGGTTGCCTGCCGAACAGTATGCCATCGATAATGGTATCCACCCGGCTATTTCTACCCGCGACAATATTGCCAGTTTTAAACGTCAATTGGGAAACCTCGGCCTTTGTTACGATTGGAACAGGGAAGTGCAAACCTGCGATCCAAAATTTTACAAATGGACGCAATGGATATTCCTCCAGATGTTCAACCATTGGTACGACACACACGCAGATCAGGCCCGGCCAATCTCAGAACTGATTGCTCATTTTGAGAAAAACGGAAACCAGGGCGTACAGGCTGCTACAAGTTTTGATGGTATTTTTACGGCTGATGTCTGGAAAAACATGAGCCCCAAAGCCCAACAGGACGTGCTGATGAATTACAGGCTCATGTATCGGAAAGTTGGTTATGTCAACTGGTGCGAAGCCTTGGGTACGGTTCTGGCCAACGACGAAGTAATCAATGGCGTGAGCGAACGCGGCGGTCACCCGGTCGAAATCAAACCCATGTTACAATGGAGCATGCGTATCACTGCATATGCAGAACGATTGCTTTCCGGGTTGGATACTGTGGATTATCCAGATGGCTTGAGAATGTTGCAACGCAATTGGATCGGCCGTTCGGAAGGCGCTCAAGTGTTTTTTGACATTGAAAACTCCGAAGAAAAACTTGAAATTTATACCACCAGACCCGACACGATTTTCGGGGCTACGTTTATGGTGCTGGCGCCGGAACACGATCTGGTTGATCAAATTACCACGGAAGCCCAACGTGCAGAAATCAAAACCTACCTGGACTGGGTAAAAAGCCGAACGGAAAGGGAACGACAAATGGAAAAAGTTGTGTCGGGCGCTTTTACAGGAGCTTATGCGCTTCACCCGTTCTCAGGTGCGCGCATCCCAATTTATATTGCCGAATACGTACTGAAAGGTTACGGCACCGGCGCTATTATGGGCGTACCGGCCGATGATGAACGCGACTTCCGTTTTGCAGAAAAATACAAACTGCCTGTCGTACAAATTGTAGACAAAACCATGTACCCCGGCGCTGAAATGGAAGACAAGGTTGGAAAAATGGTTAATTCAGACTTTCTCAATGGCATGGAAGTAGTAGATGCCATTAAAGAAATTTCTGGGCGACTGGAATCGAAGGGAATCGGGAAAAAACGGGTACAATATAAACTGCGCGATGCCAACTATTCCCGCCAACGCTATTGGGGCGAACCATTCCCCATTGTGTACGACGCAGAAGGTGTTGCATATGCATTACCTGAATCTGAATTGCCGTTAGAGCTGCCACACACCACTGAATTCAAACCCGGTGGAGGGAAAGGCCCTCTGGCCCAACTGGATCATTGGGTGAAACTACCCGATGGATTGGAACGCGATACCGACACCATGCCCGGCTTCGCCGGTTCATCCTGGTACTTCCTGCGCTATATGGATCCGCATAACGAAGAAGCCTTTGCTTCTCCAGAAGCGATCAACTACTGGCAGGATGTGGATTTTTACATCGGGGGCGCAGAACACGCTGTTGGCCACTTGCTGTATTCCCGCATGTGGCATAAATTTTTGTTCGATAAAGGTTTGGTGAAAACCGAAGAACCCTATAAAAAACTGGTTAACCAGGGCATGATCGGCGGTCGTTCCAACCATGTGTATCGCGCCAACGAACGATTCTTTGAGGAATACCTGATGTTGAAAGTCCTCAAGCCGTTTTTTGAATCCTACGGCCCCATCAAAATCGCACATACCGATTTTGAAGAAGATTACACTTACGACTTCGCATTCGGCTCAAACGACCTGGTGATCGAGGTAACCTCGGCTAAACAAATTGACAAGATTGAAAGGGTGAAAAAAACGGCGTTCACCGATCACAAACGCCTGCTCATTCTGACCACCGAAGAGTTGAGCGACCTGATCAATGAGCCGAAAGTCATTGCTGATAAAATTCAGTCGGCTATGCAAAGCAAAGAACCGCTGATTACGTTGAATGATAAAACCTCAAGCGAGCAACTGTACGTTTCACATAGCTTGATCCACAAATACAGCCCCGAATCGTTCACCAAACATCACGTCGACGTTAATATCGTTGACAGCGATGTGTTGGATTTGGAAAAAGCCCGGAAGAAAATTCAATTCAAAAACGCCAATTTTAAACTGGATGCCGCCAACGGCGATGTTTTTACCTGCTCCTTTGAGCTGGAAAAAATGTCGAAACGTTATGCCAATGTAGTTAACCCTGACGATATGGTGGAACAACACGGCGCCGACTGCTTCCGCATGTACGAAATGTTTTTGGGGCCGATCGAAGTCAGTAAACCATGGGATACCAAAGGCATCACCGGTGTGAGCGGTTTTTTGAAAAAATTCTGGCAGTTGTTTTTCAACGGTTCCGAATTTCACGTGAGCAACGAACAACCTACGCGGGATGAAAACCGGGTTCTGCACACCTGTATCAAAAAGGTAACTGACGACATCGAGCGCTTCTCCATGAACACCTGCGTCAGTCACTTCATGATTGTCACCAATGACCTGCGTCGTTTGAATTGCAACAAACGGTCTGTACTTGAACCATTGGTCATTATGTTGGCGCCCTTTGGTCCACACATCGCAGAAGAATTATGGCACCGATTGGGCCATGAATCCACGGTCTTTAATGCGGCTTGGCCGGCATTGGATGAAGCCCATCTGAAATCCGACACCAAAGAGTTCCCGGTGCAGATCAACGGAAAATTACGCGCCACCATCGAACTTCCTACGGAAATTTCAGCGGCAGATGCCGAAGCGGCTGTGTTGGCGCTTGAACAAATTCAAAGGTGGTTGGAAGGACAAAAACCAAAAAAGGTGGTATTTATCCCCGGCAGAATGATCAATTTGGTAGTTTAAAATGGATCAGGCAAGCGATTCCACCTTGCCGCCTTTCAAACGAAGGATACGCTGCGTACGCCTGGCCAGGTCAAGGTCGTGGGTTACCAATACCAGGGTTGTGCCCGCACTTTTGTTCAATTCAAAAATCAGGTCGACTATTCCGGCTGCGTTATCTGCGTCGAGGTTACCCGTAGGTTCGTCGGCGAAAAGAATTTGAGGCTGGGTGGAAAAGGCCCGAGCGATGCAAACCCGTTGTTGTTCACCTCCGGAGAGTTGTGCCGGGTAGTGATCGAGTCGATCTCCCAGTCCTACCTTTTGAAGCCATTGCTTCGCAATTTTTTCAGCGTTGGAGTCGCCGCGCAATTCCAAAGGAACCATCACGTTTTCCAGGGCGGTTAAAGTGGGAATTAGTTGGAAATTTTGGAAAACGAAACCTACATGGCGGTTTCGGACTTCCGCCCGCTTATCTTCACTCAGGTCGTCAAGCACGATATCGCTCAAAACCACAGAACCGCTGCTGGCGCGATCCAGACCGGCGCACAAACCCAACAGGGTCGTTTTTCCGGAGCCGGACGGCCCAACAATAGAAAATGTTTCACCCGCCGCCAGGTTGAAAGAAACTTCATCAAGTACGGTAAGATTTGAGCCGTTAGCGGTGCGGTATTGTTTGGAGAGGTTGGTAACGCTGAGCATGGTTAAACTGTTCGATTGTTGTTAGCTTGACAAGAAAGACATTTCAAAGGCTCGCTTGTTCAAATTCTTAGACAACTGCGCTTTATCTTCGGACGAAATCAAATTACAGTCGGATTATTTCCACAGCCGTAGAAACAACACTTCC
>JAEUUR010000039.1 GCA_016787465.1 Saprospiraceae bacterium
GCAAATCGCCGGCATCAGCGGCATCATTGGCCGGCCGGAACAGCCCAATCGCATGACCCAGGACGATTTTTTGGCTGCATTAAAACAACTGCTGCTCCGACATCCTGAGTTCATCCTGCTTCATGAAGGCCCCGATTACCCGCCCAAAAACCTGGATGGCAACTCTGAAATCAGATCGGTCATCGAAAAATCACCTGCGAATCTCATTTTTTGCGGCCATCGACATTGGCCGACACCATTGATCAACCTTAAAAACGGAACACAGATAGTGAATGTCGACAAACGGGTTGTAATCCTGTTGAAAGATTCGACCTTTGCTGCATGAATCTCTACTTTCGTGAATTCGGCGCCGGCCCGCCTATCATCATCCTGCATGGCCTTTTCGGTTTTTCCGACAACTGGCAAACCATTGCCAAAGCCCTGGCTGAAAATCACTTGGTAATCACCCCCGACTTGCGCAACCACGGCCGCTCGCCGCATGTTGCCGACCACAGCTACCCTGAAATGGCTGACGACCTGCGCGCCTTCATGGAAAACCACTGGATTCATTCTGCCGTGCTTATTGGTCACAGCATGGGCGGTAAAGTAGCGATGCAACTTGCCCTGCACGATCCGGATTTGGTAGAGCGTTTGATTGTGGTTGATATTGATCCCGGACAAGCCGAAGACAACCATTCTTCGATTTTTCAAGCCCTTATGGCTATGGATTTGTCGAAAATGACCACTCGTTCACAAGCAGAAGACTACCTTTCCGAAAGAATCCCGGACGTTGGCACCCGGCAATTTCTGCTTAAAAACATTACCCGCGATGACAACGGCGCTTTTGCCTGGAAAATGAACCTGCCCGTGTTGTGGAAACACTTTCCCGATATTTTGGCTCCCGTTAGTGGCGACCCCTACGAAAAACCGACACTTTTTGTGCGCGGCAGCCGCTCGGATTATATCAAACCGGAAGAAACAACGTTAATACACACCCTTTTCCCTCAAGCACACATCGAAACCATCGAAGGCGCGGGCCATTGGGTGCATGCCGACAAACCGAATGAGCTTTTAGCTGTTTTAAACAAGTTCTTAGCAATAGAATAAACACATACCATGCGTTTTACTGCCATTTTTGCACTTTTTCTCCTTTGCAGCGGCCTGCAGGCCCAAAGCAAATATTTTGACATCGCGAAAAACATGGAAATTTTCGCCAATGCCTACCGCGAAGTCAACCATTCTTACGTCGACCAACTCGACCCCAACCAACTCATGCGGCGCGGCCTCGACGCCATGCTCACCGGCCTCGATCCTTTTACCAACTACATATCTGAAACCGATGTGGAAAGCTGGCGAATTCAATCCGACGGCACCTACAACGGCGTTGGCGCCACCGGAAAACGCATCGGCGATTGGGTAGTGATTAATGAAATTATAGAAAACAGCCCAGCTCACAAAGCCGGCATCAAAGTAGGCGACGCACTGATTTCCATTGACGGCCAAAGCGCTAAAAATCGCTCGGAACAGGAGGTACAACAATTCCTGCGAGGCTTCCCCGGCACCAAAGCCGATATCATGGTACGGCGTCCAGGCGGAACCAAAGACCTCAAAATAGTGCTGGAGCGCGGTGAGGTCAATATACCTAACGTACCGCACTCAGGCCTGGTAGCGGAAAATATCGGTTATATCAACCTCACCACGTTTACCCAAAACGCAGGAAGTAACGTGGCGGAAGCACTGATGAAACTGAAAGATAAAAACACAGGCTTGAAAGGCGTA
>JAEUUR010000045.1 GCA_016787465.1 Saprospiraceae bacterium
TCAACAGCAACAAACGTAGACGGCGGACAGTCGGCCGTCCAGGATAATGAATCCGGCAAAGACGTGGTGAAAATAGCCGCCGGCAGCAAGGACCACACCACCCTGGTGGCTGCCGTTAAGGCCGCAGGCTTGCTCGATGAATTATCCAATGCCGGGCCGTTTACCGTTTTTGCTCCTACCAATGCCGCATTTGAAAAATTGCCGGCCGGCACCGTGGAAGGTTTGCTGAAACCAGACAAACTGGAAACGCTTCAGGATATTCTTCAGTACCACGTCGGAATTGGCGTTTTTTCTGAAAATTTGCTACAAGACGGACAATCCATTTCAGTAGCGAATGGCGGCAGCATTACAATAGGCAAAAAAGATGGCAAGTTGACAGTGAATGGCGCAAATATTATCGCCTCAGTTCCTGCCACCAACGGCCTGGTGTATGTCATAGACGGCGTATTATTGCCGAAATAGCCCAAGTTATACTGAAATTGATTCGATTATTCGATTGTAATTAAGCTCAGAAAACCTCAATCGAAAAATCGAATCAATCGAATCAATCGAAAAATATCCAATACCTCTATGCTCGTTACCCGCAATTTATCAAAATCTTTTGGCAAACTCGTTGCGCTCGATTCGGTGAACGCTGAAATGGGCGCCGGCCAGGCAATCTCCCTTGTAGGGCCCAATGGTTCGGGTAAAACCACTTTTATCAAGTGTTTGCTCGGCCTTGTTACACCCGATAGCGGCGACATCCTGCTCGACGGACAACAAGTGATCGGTGCCTGGAATTATCGCCAACGGATTGGTTATATGCCACAAATCGGCCGTTTCCCCGACCATATGCGGGTTGGGCAACTGTTCAACATGATCAAAGAAATCAGGCAAGGCGCTTACCAACAATTGGATGAAGAGTTGGTGAATGCCTTTGAAATTGAAAAATTTGCAAACAAAACCATGCGTACCCTCTCCGGAGGAATGCGACAGAAAGTAAGCGCCTGCCTGGCTTTTTTGTTCAACCCCGACATACTGATCCTCGATGAACCTACTGCCGGCCTCGATCCGCTTTCTTCCGAAATCCTGAAAGACAAAGTGCAGGCAGAAAAGACAAAAGGCAAACTCATCCTGCTCACCTCTCACATCCTCAGCGATTTGGAAGACCTGACCACTGACGTGTTGTATATCATCGACGGAAATATTCAGTTCTTCCAGCCCATCGAAGCGTTGAAAGCGCGCACCGGTGAACAAAAACTTAACCGGGCATTGGCTCAGGTGATGAAAGAATTTAGAAATTAGCGCTTCCTATGCTCCGCATTATCAAATATATTCTGCTCGACATCCTGCAGAACCGCATGGTTATTGGTTACACCTTGTTTCTACTGGCCGTTTCAATTGGCCTGTTCAACCTGAGTGACGATCCTACCAAAGGTTTGGTCAGTTTGCTCAACATTGTGCTGATTGTTGCCCCATTGGTGAGTATTGTTTTTTCCACCATTCACTTTTACAACAGTTACGAATTCATCGAATTGCTGGCCGCCCAACCCTTGCGGCGAAGTATCATTCTTTGGAGCGAATTTTGGGGATTGGTTATTGCACTTACCTTGTCGGTGGTAGTGGGTATCGGTATACCAATCATGTTATTTGCGCCCGGCGGCACCGGATTTGCTTTGCTGGCGGCTTCTGTTGGGCTCACCGTGGTATTTATCTCCATTGCCATGCTCGCATCCGTGCGAACGCGCGACAAAGCCAAGGGCATCGGTGTGGTGCTGATGTTGTGGTTCTTTTTTGCCCTTTTGTACGATGCGCTGGTACTGATTCTGATGTTCATGTTATCAGATTACCCCCTGGAAAAGGTCATGCTTGCCTTTGTATCTATCAATCCGATTGATCTGGCTCGGGTAACCGTTTTGCTTCAAATGGACATCGCTGCGCTGATGGGTTATACCGGCGCTTTGTTTCGCGAATTTTTAGGTACGGGTTATGGGATTGCCTTTGCGTCGGGCGTCTTACTTTTATGGGCGATTTTGCCCATGTGGGCAGCCGCACGAATTTTTAAAAGAAAAGACCTGTAAACCTGAATTCAATGAAAGAAACGGATCCGG
>JAEUUR010000048.1 GCA_016787465.1 Saprospiraceae bacterium
AAGTCACTTTCACCTTTGCTCAAAACGGCTCCATCAGCTTCTCTTTTCAACCGGATTCCTTGAAAAAAGGATTCGTTGCTCTGGCAGGCGTTCCAACTGCCAACGGCTGGTCGGGTAACGGAACCCTGCAAGACGGCGCCTGGATCGACTGGACGGCCACCCAAACCAAACCGGCCGGAGGCGACCGCGAACCCAAAAAACAAAACCCGATCACACCACCCGAAGTAAGCGACGTATTATACCCTTTCACCTCCTTCGGCTGGAAAGAAAAACCACAGGCGCAAACCGTATTGATTCAAAACACCACCGTCTGGACGAGTGAAAAAGAGGGTGTATTGAAAAACACCGATGTCCTGATCTCAAATGGTAAAATTCAAAAAATCGGTAAACGGATCGCAGCCCAGGACAATGCCATCGTCATCGACGGCGCCGGGAAACACCTCACCGCCGGAATCATCGATGAGCACTCGCACATCGCAGCCACCCGCAACATCAACGAAGGCACCCAGGAGAGCAGCGCCGAGGTGCGCGTTGGAGATGTGATCGACTCGGAAGATACCGATATTTACCGGCAACTGGCCGGCGGCGTAACAAGCAGCCACATTCTTCACGGTTCTGCAAACCCGATCGGTGGACAAACGCAGTTGATCAAGTTGCGCTGGGGCCTGGCGCCGGAAGCACTGAAATTCAACGGTTGGCCGGGGTATATCAAGTTTGCGTTGGGTGAAAACGTCAAACAAAGCAGCAACCCTAACAGCACCCGCTTTCCTCAAACTCGGATGGGCGTCGAGCAAACTTATGTCGATTACTTCACCCGCGCCCAGGAATACGGCAAACTCAAAAATTCCGGCAAACCATACCGTAAAGACCTGGAACTCGAAGCGCTGTTGGAAATTATTCAAAGCAAACGTTTCATCACCTGCCACAGTTACGTGCAGTCGGAAATTACCATGATGATGCGCGTGGCCGAGCAATTCGGTTTCAAAATCAATACTTTCACCCACATCCTGGAAGGTTACAAAGTAGCCGACAAAATGGCAAAACACGGCGCCGGCGCCAGTTCTTTCTCCGATTGGTGGGCTTATAAATACGAGGTGTACGAAGCCATTCCTCAAAATCCGAAAATTATTGCCGACCGCGGCGTGGTGGTCGCCATCAACTCCGACGATGCCGAAATGGCCCGCCGACTGAACCAGGAAGCCGCCAAATCGGTGATGTATGCCGGAATGAAAGAAGAAGACGCCTGGAAAATGGTGACGATCAACCCGGCAAAACTCTTGCGCGTCGACGATAAAGTGGGCAGTATTAAAACCGGTAAAGATGCCGATGTGGTATTGTGGAACGACAACCCATTGTCGATTTACGCCCGCGCTGAAAAAACCTGGGTGGATGGCGTTTTGTATTTCGACCGCGAAAAAGACGCCGCCATGCAAGAAGAAGTACAACGCGAACGCGCCCGGATTATCCAGAAATTGCAGGCCGAAAAGAAAGGCGGCGAAGGCGGCGAGCGCCCGCGTGGTCCAAAAGAACACTACCACTGTGATAGCGAGGAAGATGAGGGGTAGTACTGGATGTTGGATACTGGAAATTAGAAATTGGAAATTGGAAATTGGAAATTGGAAATTAGAAATTGGAAATTGGAAATTGGAAATTTCAAACATCCGGCATCCAGCTTACTTATACCACCGTTGAAGCACTTGCTCACTGAGTTTGCCTTGAGGTGTGTAGTCGCGTTCGGGGTATCCTTCATGGCCGCGCATGTTGGGAAACCATTTCCAGAGGAAACTGCCGGCCCACCAGGGTTCGGGTTGGAAAGTGGTAAGCATCGCTTCGTAACAATGCGCTTGCGCAACCTGATTGATGCTACGTGATTTGATCCCTTTTTCCAGTTCCCAGTTACGCCAGCCGCAACCATCGACGCTGAGGTAGCCCCATTCCGTGAAAAGTATCTGTTTACCTTGTTTTTCGCTGAATGTTTTCAGGCGTTCTTTGATTGGCAGCCAGGCCGTTTGGAGTAAGGCAATGTCGGGTAAAGCAGCGTCTACCAATGGGAAATAGCCACCCAGCCCGATATAATCAAGTTCGTTCCAAAACGGTACCTTATCCCAGTCGTCCCAGTTGGCAGAATAGGTTAATTTGCCGTGGTAAGCGGTTTTTACCTT
>JAEUUR010000063.1 GCA_016787465.1 Saprospiraceae bacterium
GAACCAAACAATCAAATCCCATCCAGCACCCAGCACCCAGCATCCAGCACCCAGCATCCAGCATCCAGCACCCAGTATCCAGTATCCAGCATCCAGCATCCATGGAAAGCAAACTAAAAATCCTCATCGTTGAAGACGAAATGCTCATAGGGGCAAAAATTTCCTTGTTTCTCACGGAATTGGGCTACGAAGTGACCGGCTTATTGCCCAGAGCAGAAGAGGCGTTGTTGCATGTGCAGGAAAACCTGCCCGATATTGCGGTGCTCGATGTGCGGCTGAAAGGGGAAATGGACGGCATTGCCTTAGCGGAATTGCTGCAAAAACAACACAACATTCCCGTCATCTTTCTCACGGCGAACTCCGATGATGACACCTTCCGCCGGGCCAAAGCAACCAGGCCCTTGGCGTTTCTGGCCAAGCCGTTTCGAAAAACGGAGTTGCAACGCGCCATTGAACTGACCATAAGTCGCATGGAATTGGAAGCCAACCCGGCATTACCTGATACCAAAAATGAAGCGGAAAATTCCTACCTGCTCGACGACCGCATTTTCGTGCGTTTTAAGGATCGGATGGTGAAAATCGTTTTCGACGCCATCCTGTACGTCGAAGCTGATCGCAATTACTGCCGCATATTCACCCAGCACAAGGAATATTTGTTGACCATGCCGATGAAAGCGTTGGAAGACAAGCTGCCGCCTGCCCAGTTTCAGCGGATCCATCGCTCACACATCGTCAACCTCGCCCACGTGGACGAAGTGGCTGAAGGCCATGTCCTGATTGGCGCCAAGCACCTGCCGCTCAGCCAGTCGCTGAAAGAGGAGTTTTTAAAGCGGTTTAAAACGGTTTGAAGAGGTGAATTTTCAATTTGTTCATCTTCTACCCATTGTTAATCAATACTTTAGGTGTTAAATACAGTTTATTCCATAGAAAATAATACTTTTCCCGAAATCAGTCCTTTCCCGGTTTTCATATTCAAAAAATACATCCCTTCCGGGTAATTCGTCAGGTCAATTTCACCGTTTTTTGAAACCAGTACCAAACGTCCGAAGGTATCAAATACCTGAATCTCTCCAACTTCAACACCCTCCGGGGCTTCGATTTTTGCCATGCCATCTGTCGGATTTGGGATGATTTTCAAAGAAAAACCCGTACTCGAAGGCGTTTTCACCTGCGAAGCACCATCCAGTTTTTGTCGAACCAACCGAAGCACATCGCCGGCTACAAAGTACATATCGTACAGGTGCAGGTCAGCGAAGACGGCTGTGGCAATTGGATCGTGGCGCTGGTCGCTTGCGGGCGAGGTATTTTCGACCGAAACAGCATAAGCCAAAGGGTTCGGATGTGTAATGCGGGCATCGTACATGCCTTCATACGCCACCCAATCTGTTGTAACCCCCGAAGCACCTGTGGCGATATAAATTTTTGGGAAAATAGCCCGCTCGACCGGTTTTTGAATTTCCGAAAAACCAAGCGGATCGCCCCATTGATCGTGCACAATTGGGTTGAATGCGCTGAATAACAAGCCTTTTTCTTCCATTTTTGGGTTGTAGCTGACGAGGTTGCCGGGCGGAAAATTCGAGTTGAACGGCAGCCCCTCCTTTACCGTTTGCCAAGCCATAAGGCAGGCTGTGTCGGTCGCATGTTCACAAAAAGGGATGGACTCCAGCCAACCGCCGGTCAGCTCGTTTTTTTCAGCATAGGCTCCGCCTTCCATTCCGGCGAGCACCGAAACAAAGATTTTATCCAAAAAACTGCCGTACTGCCCTGGGTCGCTTTCCATCTTCCGCAACATCATGGCGGCAACGAGCGCCCCCTGCGAATGTCCCGCCAGAATAACCCGTCGACCACCGTTGTCGTGTTGCATGTAATATTTAAACGCGGCGAACGCATCCGTGGCGGCGGTATCGAAAATGGCCGCCTGGAGTTCTTGTTCACTTGCCGGCAGTGAAAAAGTGGCGAGGTTTGCCTGCCGGTAATATGGAGCGTATATGCGCCCAATCTGACCTAAATAGCTGAAATTCAATTGAACAGCTAGGTTGATGGCCGACTTTTGGGTAAAATTGAGCGCTACGGTTCGAGCAGGACTGCCTGCATTAATGAGCGTTGTTGGGCTAATCACAAAAATATCGGCTTCCGCGTTTGCCGGTGGATAGGCAAAATTAAAGGTCATTTTTTGCGAAGTGTCTGCTCCAATACGCGTAAAGGATGGACGTATTTCCAGGTCGAACAATTTCATCGGGTGCGCCGACCAATTGGCAGCATTGGCGTAATCGAGTGGGACAATTTGAGCAGCTATATTTGTCCAAACGATGCCACAAACGAGTATTATAAAGTTGAATTTCATGTTAGCCAAGGAGAATTTTTTAACGCATTATCAGCACAAAGTACAACAATGAATAAACTGGATTGACCGTCTTATTAATTAGTCATGATATGTATCTAAACAAGGCTTGCTATTGAATCGCTAGTCTCGTCATTGCCTTCATGTGAAAACAAAACAGAACCCCAACGCTATATATTTGCCTGTATTAACTATATTGAAAATTTCCGTTATTTGCGCAGCATACAGGTATTTCGCATCCATGTTCCGGTCAATCCTCTTCTTGTTTTTTTGTTGTGTGGGCTGTTCAGCTGGCAGTTTGATGGCGCAAAGCGCTGCCTATGAGAAAATTACCATCGAGCAAGGATTGTCGCAAGGCATGGTCTTCGATCTGTTGCAAACCCGCGACGGCTTTTTGTGGGCGGCCACAAAGGGAGGGCTGAACCGGTATGACGGCTATAACTTCAAAATTTTTACACATAACCCCTTCGATCCGTACACCCTGGCGGAAAATACCCTGGTGGCCTTGTTTGAAGACAGCCGTGGGCTGTTATGGGTGGCCACCGAAAGCAAGGGAGTGGATGTCTATGACCGCCGCTTCGGGCGTTTCCACCATTTTCCCCAATGGCAGGCCGTATCATTTTCCGAAGGCCGCGACGGGAGTATATGGATGGTGACCGCCGGCGAACTGATTCGGTTGACCATTCCCGATACCTGGGGAAAAGCGCTGCCCGACCAAGCAGATCTCAGCGCACTTGTCGCGATACAAAAAGTCCGCGTTGAGGGTTTCGCCGGCGCACCAGAAAGGTTTACCAGTATTTGGGCAAAAGAAGACGGCGACTTTGTGTTGTTTTCCCTGACTAAACAATACGAAGTATCAGCCTCGCAAATCGTTGCCGTGCCTTCCAAGTGGCCTGCATTTGGCCGCACATTTTTAGGCGCTTACCTTCACGGAGGACATATATGGAGCTTCACCGACTCGTTGGTGGTCTATCATTGGCACAACGGGAAAACTGACCGATATCCGCCGCCCAACCACATCCGGGGCGGATCCGTCTACTTCTACAAAGACGCGCATGGGCTTGTTTGGTTCTCATTCAAAGGGA
>JAEUUR010000065.1 GCA_016787465.1 Saprospiraceae bacterium
ATATTCTCGCTTTTTTCTTCAATTCCGAAGAGGTTCATGGGTTTAAAACCTTGTTTGTTTCATCTCTGATCAATTTAGTGGAACCCAACCAAAACGCCAATCTTGAAACACTATCTGTCGAAAGAGAAGTAATGACAGAAAACGGAAAACGTTTGGACATAGTGATAAGAACAGATGGTAAAATAATTGGAATAGAAAATAAAATTTTTGCAAGCTTGTATAACGACCTGGATGATTATTCAAGTTATTTAAAAAGCCAGGTGAAGGAAAATGAAAGGATTATTAAGATAGTACTCAGTCTCAATAAATTATCCGACACGCAGGAGAAATCAAGAATGGGTGAATCCGGCTTCATCAATATTTCGTATTCGGATTTTATTACGGAACTAAAAAATCGATTGGGGCTTTATTTCCAGGAAGGCAGCCCCGATTATCTCGTCCACATCAAAGATTTTATAAGAACCATTGAAAATTTAATAACCCCAATCAATATGAACCAAGCAGTCGTAGATTTTTTCATAAAATACGAGGAAAAGTACTGGGAATTAGATGCAGCCTACCAAAATGCATTGAGTTCCCTGGCGATAAACATTCCAACCCTTCGCAACATGGTTGATATCAGCAATCAAAAATACCCCACTACACAAGGGGTTTGGAAAAAAGCAACGTTATATCATGACATCATTCTACCCGATAAAACGGATATTGTTTTGGAAGCAGTCGTCCGGTTTAAGGGTTGGTATATCAATATTTTCGTGAGAAGCCCCAATCCGGCATCACAAACCAGCCAGACGAAGCAGGTTGAAATCTTCCAAAAACTAAAAATTTTCAGCAATAAAAACATTTCAGATTACCCGAAATGGGACTATAAAACAGTCCTCGAAATTTTGCCCCTGGAAACTGAAATAGATGAAGTCGGTAAAAAAATCATGGATTTCATGGCGCTGATTGAATATAAATAAGAGGAGGAACGACACCATTCGAGAGACTATTCAAAATCCTCTCCCACCTAAAAAACCACTACCTTTTCACCAAATTTACACAACAACGATAAAGACTTCATTGCGAGCAACATTACCCAACCGTTAAAAAGACGACCATCAACCATGAATTTTCTACCGACTGAAAACATTACTTACAAGACCCATTTGAATGAAGAGGAAATAATCAAACGACTTTCAGACCATGTTGAAACTGAAGAGACATTGAGTTATGGTATTTTCAATAGCGGCTCTTCAAAACCTTATGTAGGACAAATTAACGATCAGACATTTAATATTAAAAGAATCATAAGCTATCGAAATTCATTTCTGCCGAGAATTTATGGAATTATAGAAAAAGACTTTGGCGGATCGACAATCATCGTAAAAATGAGGCTTCATACTTTTGTAATCGTTTTTTTAGGTATTTGGTGCTGTTTCGTTGGAATTGCAAGCGCGGCCTCTCTAAGGCAAGCTCTTGGCAATCAAGGATTTAATTCAAAGACAATGATTCCTTTGGGTATGCTCCTGTTTTTTTATGCACTGATCATGGTAAGCTTTAAGTATGAGAGCTACAAATCAAAAATGGACTTGCAGACAATTTTTGAAGCGGACATCGTTGAGGGGTGATTTACTACCCTAAGCGTGTTCAAACCGACGCCAGACCCATAACAGCAATTTAAATTTGCCTAAAATATCGTTATCTTTGCTGAACGAACGCCTGGGGACTATGGATAAAGAACTTCAAACCAAGCTATTGCAATATCTCCTCCCGCACCGTCCTGCCAGGATAGGCGTCTTCGGCTCATTTGCCAGAGGCGAAAACAAAGAAGGTAGCGACCTGGACATCCTCATTCAATTCAAGGATCGCATCAGTCTGCTCAAATTGGTACAGATTGAACAAGATTTATCAGACAGGTTGGGGATTTCAATTGATCTGGTGACAGAAAACAGTCTAAAAAATCCTAGCCTGCGAAATTATATAGAAAAGGATCTAATTACTATTTACGAATGAAAAAAGACGACCGTATTTACCTTGATCATATTGTCAAGAGTTTTTCAAAGGTGGTCGAATATCTGGAAGATATAGGCTATGAGGCTTTCTTAGCCGATGAAGAAAAACAAGACGCAATTATTCGAAAGATTGAGGTTGCAGGAGAAGCTACCAAGCGTTTGAGCCAAGAATTACGCGAAAAATATAATCATATACCCTGGCGAGCCATTGCAGGAATGCGGGATAAGCTGATTCACGATTATTTTGATATTGACCTTGATACTGTATGGGAAACGGCCACAAAAGATATCCCTAACCTGCTTCCAGAGATAGATTTCATTGTCGAAGAACTGAAATAAAAGGCCCTTGCCATCCTCTCCCGGTATTGCATCACACTATACATCCTCCGCCCAATCCCAAAATCCGGCGAATCCGCGATCAGAACCGATGCATCGCCTGCAACAACCTTTCCGGCAATTCTTCCCGGCAGGCTGATTGGTAATCCTGGTAGGAGCAGGGCACCAGGCGGTGGCGGTCGTGTTTGCGTTTGGTGGCTACCGGCACCTGCATCCACCAACGGCCGCTTTTTTGGCTTTTCCAGAAGGTCAGCTGGTAATTGAGTTTCCTGAAATACACAACGTATTCCGTCAGGCCGTCGGTGCCGGCGGGGTAATCGCCTTTGCGGTTGAACACGCCTTCCATAAAATACCAGACCATTTGCGCGGCAATTTGCGCCGTTTGGCCCTGCTGGTCGTTTTCCGGGTGCAGACCGTAGAGGCCGAAGGAGGTGAGTTTATCGCTCATGCCGGCGTATCGGCACAGTTGGCAGGCTTCTTCGGTGAAATAACCGGAAGGCGTGGGTTGCGCCACTCCAGGCGCTTCGCTTTGTTTGAGGGCCGCGAGGTGGAAACTCAACAGGTCGGCGTCGCGCAGCACGGGTTCGGTTTCTTCCAGCGCCATCCTGGATTTGCCCAGGCGTACGAGGTCGAACTGACTTTTTTGAAGAAAATCCAGCGCTTCGGTGGGGGTTTGATGCACCTGGTAGCCCATCAGGCTGAAGTGGAACAAGAGCGGGTGCCGGGGTTTTATGATCGGCCGGTACACGGGTTCGTCGCGAAACGTTTCATCGATCACGGTCATGTTCACCAGCGCTTTGGCATCCTGGTAAGCCAAAAACTGGGCGCGGGCCAGTTCGTCTTTGGCGCCGAGGATAACAGGAACGATTTTGCCGCTCAGCAGCTCGTACACGACCGGAATGAGCAGCGAGGCATCGGCCTTGCGGAGGTTTCCGAGGTCGGCCACGGCGCCTTTGGGGAATGCGCCGGCATAGCGGTAGAGCTGTTCGCGCACCAGGTTGGCTTCTTTTTCGCCGGCGCCGATCAAGGCAATGCGCACCTTTTTCAGGTCGGGCAGTTCGCCTTTGAACAGCACGATTTGGCGGCCGAGCGCTCCTTCGGCCTGGTGTTCGGCCAGTTTGACCAGTGACCCCGGAATGGTTTTTAACCAGTTTTGCAGCATTTGTTGTTGGTGTTCCCTGTTGAATGGATCCGTGGCAAATGTAAAGACTTTTATGAACGTCGGTTTTGGGTTGGCAAAGCAAGTGCCTTATGGTAAAAAATGACTACCCGGTGTGGGGAAGTTGAGGGGTGGGGGGCAAAATGGAACGGATTTACAAGGATTTACAAGGAGTTACAGGAGGTTGCAGGAGTTACAGGAGTTTTTTATACTCCAGTGACTCCTTGTAAAATCCATATAAAGAATCCCTGCATGGTTGTACCTTTGCGAAAATATTTGCCTTAACCACTTACAGCATTGCATGGAAGCCCTCCTAAACAAGTACAAGGAGAAAACCCCCGAGATCGTATTCGAATGGCACGACGAAGAAACTGGCGCCGAGGGGTGGATCGTCATTAACTCACTCCGAAACGGTGCTGCCGGTGGCGGCACACGGATGCGCAAAGGCCTCACCAAAGCCGAAGTCATATCCCTCGCCAAGGTCATGGAGATCAAATTCAGCGTTTGCGGCCCGTCGATCGGCGGGGCCAAAAGCGGCATCAATTTCGATCCGAACCATCCCGACCGGCACAAGGTGCTTGAACGCTGGTACCGCGCGGCGCTGCCCATCCTGAAACATTACTACGGCACGGGGGGCGACCTCAACGTCGACGAACTAAAGGACGTCGTTCCGATCACCGAAGCGCTGGGGCTTTGGCACCCGCAGGAAGGTATCGTGCGCGGCCACGTTAAACCAACCGAAGGTCAGCAGATCAATTTAATCGGTCAGTTGCGCTACGGATGCACGAAAATCGTGGAAGACACCGAATACCTGCCGGAAGGCGACAAGGTGAAACACGCCGTTGCCGACCTGATTACCGGTTTTGGCGTGGCAGAATCCGTCAGGCACTTTTATGACCTTTATTATAAAACCAGCCTTGCAGGTAAAACTGCCATCATTCAGGGCTGGGGTAACGTCGCTTCTGCAGCTGCCTGTTACCTGGCAAAAGATGGCGCAAAAATCATCGGCATTATCGACCGCGATGGAGGCATTTTAGCACCCGAAGGATTAACACTCAATCAGGTAAAAGAACTGTTCAATACCAAAGACGGCAACAAGCTCAAGGTTTCGAACATGTTGCCGTTTGAAGAAGTAAATCAGAAAATCTGGGATATGGGCGCCGATATATTTATCCCCGGCGCCGCTTCCAAACTGATCACCCGCGATCAAACTGACCGGATGCTGGCAGGTGGTGTGGAGGTAATTGCCTGCGGCGCCAATGTGCCGTTTGTCGACGACGAGATCTTTTTCGGGCCCACGGCCAGGTATGCCGACGAGCACACGGCCGTCATTCCGGATTTCGTTTCAAACTGCGGTATGGCGCGTGTGTTTGCCTACCTGATGCAACCCGATGTACCAATGACTGACCGCGCAATTTTCAGCGATACTTCATCAACAATCCGCCAAGCTTTGGAAGAAGTGTTAAAAATTAACCCCAAACCCCTAAAAATATCATCTTCTGCGCTATTTTTGGCCCTGAAAAAGCTCGGCAATTGAACTTTTTTGCCGAACATTGCACGATCATTTATTTGCTAATCAAACACTATCCCACCATCCGACGAGAAAATACCCCTTTTTACCTCTCTCTACAACAAAACTTGTTCACATTCATCTAAAAAAGAATCAACCTTATGATGGTTCGAAATCTAACACTTGCACTCCTTTTTATCGTTGCATGCACAAGCTTACAAGCTCAGGATGCAACAACCTATCGCTCCCTTTCCCCTTCTGATCAATGGGAACTGGGTGTTGATCTGGGCACACCAATGATCGTCGGCGATATTGATGCGAAATTCCCAGGATTCGGCGGCGGCTTGCACGTGCGCAAATCACTCGGCAGCGTTTTCTCTTTCCGCCTTGGCGCATTGTACGCTTCCATGAAAAACGAAAACGAACGCCCTGATCTGGCGACTTCTGAAACAAGCTGGTTCTCCGGCAGCGGCCAGGTGGTTGCTACCGTGAACAACCTGCTGTTCAACAAACCAGTACGCAAGGTGAACTTCAACGTGTTCGGCGGCCTTGGCTTCGCTAACTTCAACACCGACGGCGAAAACATCGTGGTTGACGGCGACAAAGTAACGGCTGAAGGCACGGCGATGACGTATGAAGTAGGCGCAGGCCTGGCTTTCCGCGTAAGCCCTAAGTTCAACGTTGGCGTTGAATACACTTTCACGC
>JAEUUR010000152.1 GCA_016787465.1 Saprospiraceae bacterium
TCGGGTAGCCAATGGGTAGTAAGTTTGCTTTCAAACAAAGATTCGTCAATCTCGTCGGGGGTTAAATTGCCGGATTTGACTTGTTCTGCCAATTGCTTTGCTGCGTGTACAATTTCCCAACGGGAAGAATAATTCAATGCCAGCACCAATGTCACCCTGGTGTTGTTTTTCGTGGATTCTATCCCTTCCTGGAGGGTTTTTAAGGTAGGTCCGGGCAATGCACTCAGATCGCCAATGGCCGTCAGGCGTACACCGTTTTTATTTAGATCGCGGATTTCACCTTTGATGGTTTCTACCAGCAGCGACATCAGCGCAGTAACTTCAGCCGGCGGTCGATTCCAGTTTTCTGTACTGAACGCATACAAGGTGAGGTATTTAACACCCAATTCAGCGGCGGCTTCGGTTACCTGCCGAACGCTTTTAACGCCACTATGATGGCCGAGCACCCTTGGCATACCTCTCTTTTTAGCCCACCTGCCGTTGCCATCCATAATGATGGCAATATGCTGAGGCACTTTTTCAGGAATAATTTGTGATTTCAGGTCAGGCATAAAACAACTAGGTTACCACAATGTGGCTGAACAGGTTGGCAAAGGTACGGTTCTCCAAGTCATCTGAGACGAGGCAACGGGGGGCAATGACGTAAATCATGATCAATTCCTTTATTTTTAGATCATTGTCCTTGATTTCCATTCAAAACTCCGTGCTATTTTCCAAAAATTTCCAACCTTCGCCCGAAACTTAGTCTTCCCATGCACAGCGAATTGCGAAAACGATACAATGCCGCGTTTACCCAGGAAAAGTACGAGGCATTTTTACACACCATGAATACCTCCTACGGTGAACCCTGTACTTTCCGTATTTCTGAAACCCCGGTTTTCATACCTAAATATTTGAAAGACAAACTGCTTCAAGGAGTGGAGGACATATGCTCCGTGATCACGGCATCAGATTTTCGGGCAAAAAGCGAGGCTGCGCTCCCTTCGAATTTGCGCGTTCCTAATGAAGACCCGCATACCGTTTTTCTGCAGTTGGACTTTGGTATTTGCCGCGATGCATCCGGCGCTTTCACCCCGCAGCTGATTGAAATGCAGGGATTTCCTTCTTTGTATTTTTTCCAACACTTGTTGGCGTCTTCCTATCGCAAACACTTCGACATTCCCACAGATTATGATCATTTGTTTGGCGGCCTCACCAGCGATGGTTATTTCGATTTGATGCGCCAGGTAATCGTTGGCGATTCAAAACCGGAAAATGTAATCCTGCTGGAAGTAGAGCCTGAAAAACAAAATACCCGCATTGATTTCTGGGGCACTGCCAAACACCTGGGCATCAAGGTATTGTGCCTGTCAAATCTCAAACGGGAAGGCCGCGATCTGTATTACATCGGCGAAAACGGCAAACGCACAGGTGTGGAACGTATTTACAACCGGATCATCTTCGATGAACTTGAAAAACGCGCCGACCTGCCCCGCGAATGGGATATGACCACAGAAGTTAATGCTCAATGGGTAGGACATCCGAACTGGTTTTTCCGGATTTCCAAACACTCCCTGCCCTTCATTCAAAGTGATTTCGTACCCAAAACGCTGTTTGTGAATGAATTAAAAGCTATTCCAGACGACCTGGAAAACTGGGTACTCAAACCTCTGTTCTCCTTCTCCGGCCAGGGTGTAAAAATCAATATTACCCGCGCGGATGTAGAATCGGTAGATGATCCTTCCAATTTTATCCTGCAACGCAAGGTTGATTATGTGCCAGGTATCCAAACACCCAACCCCGACGAGCCATCCAAATGCGAGATCCGTATGATGTTGGTATGGAATCCTTCATGGCCAAAGCCGCGATTGGTGAACAACCTCATCCGCATGAGCAAAGGCGAAATGGTAGGCGTTCGGTACAACAAAGGCAAAGA
>JAEUUR010000153.1 GCA_016787465.1 Saprospiraceae bacterium
AACTCCAGAGCCACTGCTGCCAGGTTGTTCCAATCCTGGGGGTGGTCGGAAAGTTTTGCCGCTTTTTGCAGCGCCAGTATAGCGTCTTGTTTTGCCCCGTTCAAATACGAAAAATAACCCAAGTAACCATGAAAAACCGGCGATTTGTGCAATGTAGAGTGCTCCGTCAGCTTCCTGCATCGGTTGATAATTTCCCGCAAGTCTTCCGATTGAGGCGAAAGTTTTCCGGTTCTTCTGGCATTGTCGTATTTGTTTTTGATGAAGGTCCAATCGCGCGGCTCTTCCGAGGAATTGCCATAATTTAAGCCTCTAATCTCCGGTGGCGTAGAAAAGTCCGGTGGAAAAATATCGACATGTGCGGCTTTCGATTGCGCATCATAGGTGCTTTCGATTCGGATACGATAAGCTAATACTTCCTGGTTGGATTGAACGAACTGGGGCTCAGGTGCGGGTTTAACCGGCTCAGGGGCTGGGGTATAAACTGGTGCTTGATAAACGGGGAGCGCTTTTATTTCTTGCTGTCTTTCCACAACGGCGCCATCGCCGGCGCTTTCCACCATAAAAATGAGCGGAATGGCAATACTGCGGGAAGCGCCTGTCGGCTCCTGAAACAGGATGGAAGGCGGGTCGGCAAACTCTTCAATTTCTAAAATTGTCCCTGATTTTTCACCATTCCTCAAAGAAAGCACCACTTTCTGTCCGAGGTTCTTTTTAAGGTCGTCTATTACTGCCATCTATCTTTATAAATTAATATCCGGCAAATATAAACCCCAAAGCAGCAACAAAAAATATATCTAACTTTTATTGCAAATTTAAATTTGAATTGTTGCCAAACCGACATCCGGTTTTCTAATATGAACGTTTTACCACCCCAAACCAAAGCCCAAAGTCCCAAATCCGCCCCCTTCAAAATGCTCGATGCGGAGCTGGTGTTTGCCGCCGAGTTTTACGCGTACTTCGTCGGTTTCTGGTTCGTGGATGTTCCAGTGATCAATCAACAACTTGCCGTCGAGGTATAACCGCACCCCATCGTCGGAAGTGAGTGTGAAGGCGTATTCCCCGGGGGCGATGGTAAATTCCGAGGTGCTGAGGGTGGCAAACCGGTCTTCCTGCACACCGGCCCCAGGGGAGCCCCACCAGGCAAAATACAGGTCGTCGACGCTTTTCTTTAACACCGGGGTCAATCCTTCAAATGACGCCGGCGCTTCTCCCTCATAGTTGAAAAACTGAACGTCCCAACGCAGCTTTTTTTCAAAACGTCTGAAATTGAATGCATACGGTCTGCCTGCCGGTATTTTTTCTCCGAATACTGTTGTTATCGCCTGCGGACTGATGTAATCAAGCCTGATTTCAAAACCGTCGGCAGCCGGGTCGCGTTCAACCACTACTACCGCCGGAACGATCCCTTTTGAAGCGCTCACGCTTTTTACACCTTTCATATCCGTTATTTTCCAATCACCGGAAGGGCCGACAAGCGCCAATGAATACTGATTGCCGACAATGGAATCAATCACGGCAACCGGGCGCCGAAAATCAAATGGCCCCCATTCATCCACCATAATAAACTGCCTGCCGCGCGGAAAATCGTCGGGCAACACCGCCACAATGCCGTCGGGCATGCTGTCGGGCTCGTGCAGTTCAACAAGCGGAATATCAAGCGGGGCATAGGGGTTTTCCGGACTGCCGGTATGGGAAAAATTCAGCGTTTTGTTGGGCGCCAGCAGCGGGTCTTTCCACAAGGATTCCAACGCTGCGGCCGGAGCATAGATATCGTTTCTGAAGAATTTCAATCCTTCATTGGGTTTCGGCGTTTGAAGCAATTGTTCGAACTGGTAAAAAAGGTTTTCCCCATTCACTGAAATGTTTTGCGAATTGCTGATTTTCAAGGGTTTGCGTACGCCAAGAAATACATTTTTGTCGATCACCGCATCGCGGCTCCGCACGTCGCGGTGCTGCGCATAACCCCAGTCGGCCGGTTGCGATTCACGGGCCCAGAGGTTAATCCCCGTGGTGTCGTCCAGAAACAAATTGCGGGCTATCGTATCGTTTTGGCCGTGCTCGATGGCGATTCCGGTTTTACACTTGGCAATCAAATTGCCCATGATTTTGGTTTCATAACTGTACCCTCCCCAAATGCCATAGGTGCACTCCTGAATGAGGTTGCCCTGAATCAGGTTCCTGGAAAACGTCACCTCGATTCCGTTGGTGGGCGCGTGGCTAAAATCATTGCCGTAAATGAAATTATCGTTACAACCGCCTTGCCCGTTATCCATGGTGCTTTGGCCGGCCCACAGAAACAGCCCGTCGCCAGAGTGCGTCACAGAGTTAAATGCAATGAGGTTGCTGCTGCTTTGCTCGTAGAGCAGAATGCCCGCTGAATCTTGCCCACGCTCATAAAAACCATGCGAATAGCCGCGCACATTCCAATCCAGAAAATTA
>JAEUUR010000105.1 GCA_016787465.1 Saprospiraceae bacterium
CATGCCAGCAGGTGTGGAAGATGGAATTAAACGCGGCATTTACCGATATCAGACTTCCAAGAAAAAATCATCTCAAACAGGTGCCAAAGCCCATTTGTTAGGTTCAGGGGTAATTCTACGCCAGGTATTGGCTGCAGCAGAAATCCTGGAATCTGAAGGGGTCAGCACCGATGTGTGGTCGGTTACTTCCTGGACGGAGCTGTACCGCGATTGCGTAGCAACGGATCGTTGGAATATGCTGCATCCCGGGGAGACTGAAAAAACGCCTTACCTGCAACAGGCGTTAAAAGACCAGGAGGGCGTGTTTGTGGCTGCCAGCGATTGGGTGAAACTTACCCAAGGCCAATTGGCGCCCTGGATGCCTGCCGAATATACTGCCCTGGGCACCGACGGTTTCGGCTTGTCGGAAAGCCGCGAAAGCCTGCGTGATTATTTTGAGATTTCACCCAAATACATTGCATTCGCAGCGGTCAGGTTGTTGCACAAACAAGGCAAGGTATCGGATAAGGCCATCAAGGACTTTATGAAAAAGTATGGGGTTGATTCCGATAAGATTGATCCGATGACGGTGTAATCAACTCGATTGGTTCAGCCGCCTGTTTCCATGCGTAATCACCTAGTTACATATAGCAACGCGGCTTTCGGGTTGTCCGTTTTGTTTGCACTGGCGCCAATCTGGTTGTCGGGCAACTATTTTGTGACAGGAGACGGCCCCTGCCATAGTTACAATGCGTCGGTATTGCTTGATTGGTGGCAAGAGCGTCACGTAGATTTTTATCAGCAATTTTATACGCTTAACCCACATTTTGAGCCCAATTGGTGGACCCACGCCTGGTTGGTGCTGCTTCAGACCTTTTTAACGCCCCAGGTTGCAGAAAAAATCTTTCTCTCCGGATATGTTTTGGCCTTTTGTTTTGGGTTCAGGTACCTAATCAGAAACGTGCATCCGCAAGGTGCATTCATGAGTGTTTTTGCGGGTATTTTTTGTTGGCATCATTTGCTGCAAATGGGCTTTTTCAACTATGCCTGGAGTTTGGCAGGGATGTTCTGGGTGTTGGGGTTATGGGTGCAAAAGCCGGCGTCTTTTCAATGGAAGCATTTTTTGCTGGTGTCAATCGGGTGGTTTTCATTGTACACGATGCATCCTATCGGTTTTGCTTTTACTGCGGTGGGGGTGGTGGTTGTTTCTACGGGCAGAGCGATAAGGGTTGTTCGGCCCGCCGGATTTCGCGCGGGCGCTCGTGCCTGGGTGTACGAAGGCTTATATACTGCGGGCGCATCCTTGCCGGCTTTGATTTTGACGGCATCATACCTCTGGCGGCAAAATTGGAACCATGGCGGGAATGATCAGTTATTGAAGGATATTATAGATGCTTTAGCTACGTTGACACAGCTGATTACAATGAACGAACGGGAACATCCGGTTGTGAATCTTGTCGTTTTCGTTTTGTTGGCAACGATGATAATTACCTTGCATCGGCGTTGGAGAAACGGAACGTGGCGTGTTGGGTTAGAGTGGCTGGTCCTTTGCGTCATTGCATTGGTTATTTACCTCGCACAGGTTGGCGCTTCGGCGTTGGAATTATTGATGCCATTGCGCTTGCAACTCCTTCCCTGGTTGTTTGTGCTGGTATGGATGGCATCTGCCGGCGTATCGCAAAAAGCCGGGCAATGGATCATGGTTGCTGCGCTCATTTGCCAGTCGGCCTTGTTGTCGCAGCGTCTTCCGGCGCATCGGATGGCTTCCCGTTTGGCAGAAGATTATGTGACGATGGTTCCGCATATCGAACCACGTTCGGTGGTGATGGTTGTCAACTATGATTTCAGTGGCACCGAATCGGTGGGAAAGTTGGTTGGCGACCGAATCTGGATGTTTAACCATGTAGCCGATTACATAGGAGCCCAGCGATCCGGACTGATCATGTCAGATAACTATGAGGCGTTATTGCGTTATTTCCCCCTTATGTGGCGGCTGGAAGGTGATATGTATAATCGAACGGCCATAGACGGTATTGGATTTGAGGACCGACCTCCCAGGGTTGATTTATTGGGTTTTCCCAAACGATCTCAGGGTAGAAAAATCGATTATGTGTTGGTGATCGGACAAACCGAAGCTGATCGGCAACACGAACGGGGAAAAGAATTGATGGAGCAGCTACAACTGGCATACCATCCCATCGCTACTTCACCGTTGGGAAGCGCGGTATTGTATCAACTCAAACAGTAATAGCAGGAATTAATTATTCAGCATCACCGGCATGACCAGCATCAGGATTTCCCGGTTGACGTTGGTTTCCTCCACCGGCGTGATGATTCCTGCACGGCTTGGGGAGGAAAACTCCATTTTTACCTCATCCGAATCCAGAACGCCCAACATTTCCGCTAAAAATCGTGCATTAAATGCAATTTTCATGGGAGTTCCGGTGTAATTACATGCCATTTGCTCGGTGGCTTCATTCGAAAAATCGAGGTCTTGCGCACTGACCGTCAGGCTTTTATCCGTAATGTCGAGTACCACCTGATTGGTGGTTTTATTGGCGTAAATGGCAATCCTTTTGAGCGAATTTTGAAAATCGCTACGGTTGACATTCATCAAATTCGGATTGTCAATTGGAATAACGGCGTTGTAGTCGGGGTAACGTGCGTCGATCAACCGGCACACCAGGCTCATGCCTCCGAAGGTGAAAAAAGCGTTGGCTTTGTTGAACGAAATCGTGACGCCATCGTTGGCAGGCAGTGCGTTTTTGAGCAGGTTCAGCGCCTTTTTGGGTACGATGAATGTAGTGCTCACTTCCCCGGCCATTTGGTGTGTCACATAACGCACCAGTTTGTGTGCATCGGTAGCAACGCAGGTTAATTTGTTCATATCAACCTGGAAATACACACCGGTCATTGCCGGGCGCAACTCGTCGCTGGAGGTCGCAAAAACCGTATTATTAATTGCATCAAGCAGGTATTGGCTGTTGAGCTTGACGGTTTCCACGGTGTCGGCTTCGGGGATATTGGGGAAATCTTCACCGTTTTCACCGGCCAGTTTGTACTTGCCATAAGAAGATGTGATTTCAATGCCCCAGTTGCTGGTGTTGACAGAAAGCGTAATCGGCTGCTGTGGCAATGCTTTGAGCGTGTCGATCAGAATTTTTGCGGGAACAGCCACTGAAAAATCGTCGTCGGCAAGCACCTCGATGGTGGTGGTGATGCTCGTTTCAAGGTCGGTAGCGGCGATGGTCAGTTGTTTATTTTCAACTTTAAAAAGAAAATCTTCCAGGATGGGCAACACCGGGTTGGAGCCGATTGCGCCGGAGGCAATTTGGAGTTGTTTGAGGAGTTCGGAAGAAGAAATGCTGAATTTCATATGTTGTAGGTATTGTGGTCAGCTCAAAACGGTTCGGTTTGCCCGCTCGATACGATTCAGAAGGTTGCAAAAGTACGGTTTCGATTCGCCTTTTCACGTTGAAAAGACTAACATTTTGTGGAAAAAGACAGGATAAGTTACCTTCGCCCCATGTTTTTACGACGCGCTGCCCCCCTTGTCCATCCGGTTGGTAACCTTTCACTGCCCGAACCTGCGATTATCCGGCTTTCCAACGGTATTCCCTTGTATGTACTTCACTTTCCAGCCCAGGAGGTGTTGAAGGTGGAGGTCGTGTTTCGAGCAGGTCGACCGCAGGAAACCAAACGATTGGCTTCCCGTACGACAGCCCGGCTGCTTCGCGAAGGAACGCACACGCGGACAGGCGCTGAAATCGCAGAATTTTTTGATTTTTACGGTGCTTCGGTGAGCGTACCAACCAATCTGGACACGGCAAATGTCATTTTGTACGCCCTTTCGAAATATGCAGCTGAAGTGATGCCGGTTTTTTCGGATATTCTGCTCGATCCAATTTTCCCTGAAACAGAATTGGAAAACTACCGACGTACCAGCATCCAGGAATTGTCGGTAGAATTGGAAAAAGTAGAAACCATTGCCTACCGAAAAGTCACAGAACTGATTTTCGGGGAGCACCATCCTTATGGGTATAATTCAACGGAAACAGACTACCAGCAGATCAACCGGGAGGATGTTCAACAGTTTTACCGGCAGTGGTATCGGCCCGAAAACTGTTTGATATTTGCAAGCGGTTGTGTTGATGAAAATACGATTGCGCTCATTGAACGGAATTTGGGCGGATGGGAAACAGGTGAAGCGGCTGCCTCAACCAAGTTGCCTCAAAACCCAAATCAAACAACTGCAGGGCCTGAAAAAATGCACCTGCCCCACCCGGGGTCACTGCAAACAGCCATCAAAATTGGTCGGCGGGCTTTCGGCCGGAAACACCCTGATTTTAACGGGTTGTTTGTACTGAATACCATTTTGGGTGGTTATTTTGGTTCCCGGTTGATGACTAATATCAGAGAAAAAAAAGGGTACACCTACAACATCTATTCTACCCTCGATGCATACATCAACGATGGCTGCTTTTATATAGCAACGGAGGTAAACCCGGAAAACACCTCAGCAGCAATTAAGGCCATCTTCTTGGAAATGAAAAAGTTGTGTGATAAGTTGGTTCAGGAAAGCGAGTTGGAAATGGTGAAAAACTACCTTTTGGGCATGATTTTGAATGGCCTCGATGGCCCATTGAATGCGTCGGATCTGGTGAAAAATGTCATTGTCGAAGACTTGCCCTGGGAAAGCTTTTCTCAAATGGTACACGATATCAGGACCATTACGCCACAGGGGCTTCAAGCGTTGGCCCGGCGCTATTTACAACCCCAGGATTTTTGGGTGATTACGGTAGGTTGATATCCGATTTGTTCACAGAATTCCCTTAGGGGTAAACCCGCAGAGATTTACTCAAAAAAAATCTAAAAATTTGCACACATTCTTTTGTGAAAAAATCTGCAAAAACATGCGTACTTTTGCACGCTTTTAGGGAAAAGCGACAAGAATTCCAGCACTTTCATGATTTTATAATCAACGCAAAGTGGTTTTGATACTTCGCACTGTAAACCAATGTTTTGGCCGCAGGCTTTTTTCAAAACCCAACAGCGCGAAGTATAACATTTGCCGGAAATATTCCTCAGGAATTCCCCAACTCACTATCTAAACAGACCATTGTGTTTAATTTTTTAAAGTTTTTCAAGCAGGAATTAGCCATTGACTTAGGTACCGCCAACACGCTCATTATGGTGGACGACCAAGTTGTAGTAGACGAACCATCCATTGTGGCCATTGATCGCCGTACCGGCGCCACCATTGCCGTTGGGCACCGTGCCATGCAGATGCACGAAAAAACCCACGAAAACATCAAAACCGTTCGTCCGCTCAAAGACGGAGTAATTGCAGATTTCCAGGCGGCAGAAGCCATGATCCAGAGTATGATCAAAATGGTGGGCCGTAAAAATAATTTGTTCAGTCACCTCAAAATGGTGATTTGTATCCCCAGCGGTATCACAGAAGTTGAAAAACGCGCTGTGTTTGATTCCGCCGACCACGTAGACAGTAAAGAAACTTACCTGATTCACGAGCCGATGGCAGCCGCCCTTGGTATCGGTTTGAACATTGAAGAGCCGATTGGCAACATGATCATCGACATCGGCGGTGGTACCACTGAAATTGCGGTGATCGCACTTTCCGGTATCGTTTGCGATCAGAGTATTCGTATTGCCGGCGACGAGCTGACCAATGATATCATGGGGTATATGAAACGCGAACACAACATCCTGATCGGTGAGCGCACTGCCGAACAGGTTAAAATTCACGTTGGTTCCGCTTTGCACGAATTGGAAAACCCGCCTGCCGATTACCCGGTGAACGGCCGCGATTTGATGACAGGCATTCCAAAGCAAATCAAAATCAGCTACCAGGAAGTTGCTTACGCGCTTGATAAGAGTATTTCAAAAATTGAAGATGCTGTGCTCAAAGCGCTTGAGTTGACGCCCCCTGAACTTGCTTCCGATATTTACCGGACAGGTTTGTACCTCACTGGCGGTGGCGCTTTGCTGCGCGGGTTGGACAAACGTCTGGAGGCAAAAACCAAGTTGTCGGTACATGTGCCGGAAGATCCGCTCCGCGCAGTGGTGCGCGGCACCGGCCTTGCACTCAAAAACTCCCACCAGTTTTCGTTCCTGATCGATCGTAAAAGCGTGTAAAGCAGTCACATATGGGTCGGCTCTTTCAACTCTTGTTAAAAAACGGCGGCTTCGTGACGCTGATTTTTGTGGAGTTGTTTTGTTTCATCATTATCGTCAAATACAACACTTCGCAAGCAGTCATCTGGGCGAATACCAGTGAAATATTTGGCGGCCGCCTGATGGAACGCCGGCAAAAAGTAACGGATTATTTTGGCCTGCAGGAACGCGCCGACAGCTTAGCACGCGTACTGGATAGCCTGCAAGCCCGACTGGCAAATGCACGAGTCATGCAATTTCCGTTGCGCGATACGTTCTTTTCCATATCTTTTGATACCATTTACGGAGTTGACACCATCAGGAGAAAAAGTATTCGGCCCGAATACGATTTTGTATCGGGAAAAGTAGTGGAGAATTCAATTACCAATGCCAATAACTGGCTGTTAATCAACCGTGGTCGAACAGATCAGGTTGCTCCGCACATGGCTGTGGTTAGTCCGCAGGGCGTAGTTGGAATCATCCGGCATGTGAGCGATCATTTTTCAATTGCCATGTCGGTGTTGCACAGCCAAACCCGCATTACCGCTTCCCTCAATAAGGTGGGCGCCTTCGGCTCTCTGGTGTGGCAAGGCGGCGATCCGTCGGTAATGACGCTTAAAGATATTTCAAAACATTTCCAGGATCGGATCAAACCGGGCGACCTGGTGTCAACCAGTGGGTACTCGGTGATGTTTCCCAAAGACCACCCGGTCGGTACGGTCATCAGCGCACCCAGCCCCGACCCCGGCAACCCCCATTTTTTGGTGGTGCAGGTGAAATTAAGTCAGGACATGTCAAATGTTTCAGACATTTCAATCGTACGAAACTTGTACACCCCTGAAATTGACAGCCTGAAATCAAGGATTAAGCAATGAACAGCATCGTAATTCCCAATCTCTGGCGTTTTGTAGGAATGGTCCTTTTGCAAGGGCTTCTGTTGAAGCAAATGGGGCAAGCGGTGCATACCACCCACTTTAATGTGTTGCTTTATCCGCTATTTATTCTATTTCTTCCCATCCAAACGGCGGCCCCTTATCTTGTTTTGTTGGGTTTCGCTGTGGGTATTTCTGTCGATATCTTTTACCAGACACCAGGCGTACACGCGAGCGCCGGAGCGTTTTCAGGATTTACCAGGGCTTTTGTTTTTGCAGCATTCTCCCCTAAAGGCGGATTTAGTACAAAAGAACCTATTTTTTCACCGGCAAACGTATCGTGGCAAACCTATTTGTACGGCGCTAGCGCCTTCTTCTTCCTGCATTTGTTCTGGTATTTTTCAGTGGATGCGTTCACTTTTGTTTTTTTTGGGTCAATCATGTTAAAAACCATCATAGCCTGGTTTATTTCCATGATATTTGTTGTGTTGTACGCAGCATTGTTCAATCCTAAAATATGAAGTCAGGCCTGAATCGTCAGTGGAATATTCAATTGGTCTTTTTGATCTGCGCCGGCGCACTGATCGCCCGAGCCGCGCAGCTTCAATTACTTGATGACTCTTTCCGGCGCCGAGCCGACAATACTACCATCGAGAACCTGACTGTTTACCCGCCCCGTGGTTTGGTGTATGATCGGAATGGCGTGCTGATCGTGAACAATGAGGCTACCTACGATTTGATGGTGACCTACAATCAAATTGATGACAAACAAATGGATGTCGGCAAATTTTGCAGCATCCTGAATATCACAGAAGCAGAATACAAACAAAACCTCAAAAAAGACTGGAAGAGCGGAAAGTACTCCAGGTCGGTGCCGTTTGTATTTATGAAAAAACTATCGCCTCAAACCTATGCCCGGCTACAGGAAAGTTTGTACGAATTTCCTGGGTTCTTTGTGCAGGTGCGCAATATCCGAGGCTATCCGGAAAGTGTGGGGGCGCATGTACTTGGATATATTAACGAAGTTGACCCCCGCGACATCGAACGATCCAACGGCAAATATGAAACGGGCGACTACATCGGCGATGCCGGCATAGAAGCAGCCTACGAAGACTATTTACGCGGTGAAAAAGGTGTAACGGCTTTGTTGCGCGACAACCTCGGCCGAATCGTAGGGAAATACAAAAACGGCATGTACGATACCGCGGCGGTGGCGGGACATGATTTGTTGACATCCATCGATATTCGATTGCAGGAGTACGGGGAATATCTCATGCAAAACAAAACCGGCAGTATCGTAGCCCTTGATCCCAAAACAGGGCAGATACTAACCATGATCAGCGCGCCCACTTACGACCCCAACCTGTTGATCATGACCCAGGATCGCGGGCACGAGTTCAGTCGTTTGCTTACCCACCCGCTGAAATACTTTTTTGACCGCACCGTCATGGCGAAATATCCGCCCGGTTCGATTTTTAAACCGGCCGTTTCCTTGATTGGTATGCAGGAAGGCGTCATTAATCCAGACGGCGATTTTAGTTGCAGCGGCGGCTATTTTTATGCCGGAAGACTTTACAAGTGCCACCATAGCGGACATTTAAACAGTGTGGTTGATGCGATTGCACATTCATGCAATACGTATTACATGGTTAAATACCGTGATATCGTAGATAAGTTCGGCTATTCCAACCCCCAACAGGGTTTAGATTTATTCAACAAATACATGGTCGAGTTCGGGTTTGGGCAAAAACTGGGAATAGACTATCCGAATGAAAGTCCGGGCGGTTTTCCAACCTCGGCTTATTACGATAAAATTTATCCTAAAAAATTGGGCGGATGGCATTCACCGACGATTATGTCGTGCGGTATCGGGCAGGGAGAACTTCAGCTAACCACCCTACAGATGGCCAATTTCGCGGCATGTCTGGCCAACCGTGGCTACTGGTTTGCGCCACACCTGGCGATGAAATTTAAAGACGGCACGCCCATTCCCGACCGTTTTTATGAAAAACATCAGGTGCATGTAGATCAAAAACATTTTGAGACGGTGGTAGAAGGGATGTCGCAGTGTGTAATCAGAGGAACGGCACGTATTGCACAAGTGCCCGGTGTAGATGTTTGTGGTAAAACCGGAACCAGTCAAAACCCGCATGGCGACGACCACTCTGTGTTTTTCGCGTTTGCGCCCAAAATAAATCCCAAAATTGCTATTGCCGTTTATGTCGAAAATGCAGGTTGGGGCGCTTCTTATGCGGCGCCGATTGCCGGTTTAATGATAGAGCGTTATCTGAACGATACCATTTCTACCGAGCGCAAACACATCGAGGAGCGTATGGCCAAAGCAAATCTGATCGATAAATACCTGGCCAACAAGGAATACGCAAAAATTAAAGCCAAAGCCCCGACGCCTAAACGCGATAGTTTGCCGAATCCGGAAGAAACCCCTACCGAACAACCAGAAACAGGTACGCCTCCGAGTACGGCGAATGCTTCCAATGGTAAGGGCAATAAGAAGCGTTAACACTACCTTAGCCGGTTCCTTAAAACATTCAAATAAACTCCTTCGTTTGAATTTTTTTCATTCGGTTGTCGGCACATCGATGGACAACTTAAAACTATTCTGCTATGATACGTTCCTTGCTACCGATAGTATGCCTGTTAATGATCCTTGCCTGCAAAAAAGAAACT
Source organism: Saprospiraceae bacterium (assembly GCA_016787465.1). Lineage (GTDB taxonomy): Bacteria > Bacteroidota > Bacteroidia > Chitinophagales > Saprospiraceae > M3007. The sequence continues at coordinate 9,714 of JAEUUR010000105.1, forward strand.
TCCAATCCATCTGAAGCCAATATTCAATTCAAACTCCAATTCGATCCCACGCAAGAACGACTAAATAACATCGGATTACCGTCAAATATACCAGCCGGCCATTCCGCTCAATCGCCTGAATTTCGGGAGATGAGTGTACATTACATCGAATTGGCGCCCAGCGCATTTACACTTTTAGGAGAAGGCGCAATTGTTTACCACGCTCCTGAAACAACACTGGGCGGAGAAACCGCTGTAGATTTTGACAAAGCCGCGAAAGGAACAAATGGCGAACTTTATACCACCGTTAGTTTGAAAAATGTCCCCCCAGGCACCTACGAGTGGGTACGCGCCAGCGTAACCTATCAGAATTACGATGTAACATTCAACATCAACAACCTTCCGATTTTAGGCAATCTGCCCAACCAGAAAGGAACCGTCGCTTCCTTCGTCGGATTCAACACCTACCTGACCACGGTAAAACCTCGGGAAAAAACAATGACGGTAAATGACGATAAAAAACAGGGTTTTTGGGCTTTTGAAACCAACTTGTCGGCGCCGTATCAGATTTACAACCAAATTTATTCCGGAGAAGCCCCGGCCGGCGCAACAACCGTCGTGAATCCGCTTTTTGGCAGCAGCCCGGTTCCAGCCGGCTCCTGTGTGGTAACCGGCAAATTCCTGACGCCGTTGGTAATCACCGGTGAAGAAAAGGAAGATGTGGTCGTAACCCTGTCGTTTTCAACCAACAAAAGTTTTGAATGGGTGGACAGCAACGGCAACGGACAACTCGATTTTTATGCCGACGGCGTAACGCCAAATGAACAAATTGTGGATATGGGGCTGCGAGGCTTGATTGTGAAGTGATTTAAAACAAATTTAAGCGCCATTTCAGGACATTCTCCTTCAAAACCTTGCCCTTTTTCCGTTGCGCACCAAAAGTTCGGGTTACATTTGACCGGACTTTTTTGCGTTTGAAAATGAAAGTAGTATTCTCTGTTATGGTTGCCATGTTCATGGCCGCCACCCTCTGTTCCCAGGCTCCCATCAACGATGCGTTTGATTGTGCCACCATGATTGATTTTGGTGTGGCTCCCAGTTGCTCGCCTGCCGTCTATACCAACGTCAATGCTACGCCGAGTATCATTGCTACAGTTGATACCGTTTCCTGTTTTAACAGCGCCACGGCACAACGCGACGTGTGGTTTAAATTCACCTGTTCGGATACCTTGTTCGATTACCGGATCACGATCAAAGCCGCCGGTATCGACCCGATCGTAAACCCGGAAATCGCCATTTACCGGGGCGATTGCCAGTTTAATGGATTGGGTGAAATAGGGTGCGTAAGTGCGCAGGTAGGCGAGGACTCATTGTTTATCGACCTGTTTAACCTGACGCCGAACGAACTATATTATATTCGCGTAAGTGATTGGTCGGCCACAGCCGCGCCAAATTCCGGCGAATTTACCCTTTGTGTGGAAGAAATTCCGCCTATTCTGACTATCGATCAGGGAGGGTCGTCTTTGTGTTCCGGCACCTTGTACGATTCCGGCGGCGCCAACGGTGATTATGGCAACAACGAAGATTATACCTTTGTTATTTGCCCGGATCAACCTTCAGAGTGTATTGCATTTACCCTCGAATACTACAATTTGGAACCCAGTTTGCCTGCACAGGCGGGCCAGGGCGACGAGCTTAATTTTTACGATGGGCCTACCACGAACAGCCCCCTCCTTGCATCACTCGACGGCAATGGCTTCCAGCCGGAATATGTTGCCGGCGGCGGCGGTGTGTGTTTTCAGGTGAAAGCCCAAAGCGGTTGCATTACCGTGGAATTTATTTCTGATGCCACCGTTCAGGAATCCGGCTGGAAAGGTACCTGGACGTGTAGCTCCGACCCATGCCCGGCGCCACAACAAATACAAATTGATACAGCCGCGGCAGCCCTTGACATCGAAGGTGCGGTGTCAACCGGCGGCGCAATGGTAACTGTTACTTCGATCAATTGTCCGCAAGGCGGTTTGGGTACGTTTACCTATCCTTCTGATAACAATGACCTTCAGTTGGAGAAAGGGCTTTTGCTAACATCCGGCCAGGCACTGAATGCCCTCGGGCCAAATGATTTTGGCGGATTAGGCACACAAAATGACCCGCTTTTTGCCGACGACCCAGGCGACGCTGATTTGCAATACCTGTCGGACGCTTTCGGCGGCGGTTCAACAACCTACGATGTGTGCAGTGTTGAACTGGATGTTTTTGCAGGCACCAACGAAGTGGTTTTTGAATATGTGTTCGGCTCCGAAGAATACCCGGAATTCGTTTGGTCGACCGGGGGCTACAACGACATTTTTGCTTTTCTGGTAAGCGGCCCGGGCATCGTTGGCGACCCTTTGCTGACCAACAGCGCGCTCAACATTGCCACACTGCCTACCACCGGTACGCTGGTGCAAATCGATAGTGTGAACAACCAGGTGAACTGGCAATACTACCGAAACAACGAAATCAGCCAAAGTCTTCAATACGACGGCCTGACCTCCGATTTTCTGGGTGTCAAAAAAAGCCTGACCGCCCGCGTGCCGGTTACTCCATGCAATACCTACCACCTGAAATTGGCTATTGCCGACCGCGGTGACGAGTCTTTCGATTCAGGCGTATTCGTTTCTGAAATCAAAGCCGGTTCGCCGGACATAGAAATTGCCTTTTCAAGCGGCGTTGATTATTTTATTGAATCCTGTACCGGCGACGACGATACCTTGTTCATTACCTTGAACAAAATCCCAACTGTTGAAACATCGTTTAATATTACCCTTGGCGGTACAGCCACACCAGGCATTGACTACTTGCTGAATATTCCGCCCACCATCACTTTTCAACCTGGGCAACAAACCCTGGCTTTCCCGATCATTCCGATTGCGGATAACTTCTCGGAAGGTTCTGAAACGATCTTGATTTCGCTTTCCCGCGACTATGGCTGTGGTGAGGTAACACTTAAAACCCTGAGCGTTGATTTATTCGACAATGTGGAAGTAAATGTGCAGGGCGGCGATACGCTCACGGTTTGTATCGGCGATTTTCTTCAATTAAACGCTTCAGGTGCAAGTAATTACGTTTGGGAGCCGGAAGGCGAGGTGAGCAATCCTTATATCCCCAATCCATTCACCTCACCGGCCCAAAGTATGTGGCTGGTGGTTACGGGCTCCGTCGGTTCATGTATCGACCAAGATTCAGTATTTGTCAGGGTTATCGCCCCAACTATTTCTGCAACGGCATTGACAGCCACTACCATTTGTATCGGTGGTACGGTTGAGTTACAGGCAATGAGCAGCGAATCTTCCGTGGTTTGGTCGCCTGCCGCCGGGTTGGACGACCCGAACAGCTTTACTCCGATAGCCAGTCCGACCTTTCCGGTGACCTACACAGTGAGCGCCACGTTGGAAGGCTGCACCGTGGAAGATTTTGTAACCATCGTAGTGGATACCCTTTTCTTCCCGGATGTAATTGACGATCTGATTCAATGTCAAAACTTTCCGGTGCAATTGGCTCCTACGTTGAACAGCACCACCCAATATGAGTGGACGCCTGCAACCGGATTGAATAATCCCAATATTGCCGGCCCGATTGCATTGCCGGATGTTTCCACACAATACATTCTGACAGCAACCAGCGCTAACGGAGCATGTTCTCAAACAGATACAGTGAACCTGACCATTACCCCAGCCGACGTGGATATTTTAGGCGAAGACAGCCTTTATTTATGCCTCGGCATGTCGGAAGTGCTTACAACCAACGTCAATCCGGCAGGCTCTACGGTATTCTGGACGCCTACAGGATTCCTGAGTGCTTCAGCCGGACCAAGTGTGGTAGTCACGCCTACAGAAACGGTGACGATTGTTGCTTCCTATGAAATTAACGGGTGCCCTCCGGTACTGGATTCCGTTTACATCAAAGTAGATAGCCTGCCTGACCTGGGCATTTTCCTTTCTCCAGAAAAACCATTCTATTGCCCCGGCGATACGGTGTACATGTTGTCGAACACCTATGAACCGGCCAATTTCCCGGGCATCCAGCACATGTGGACGCCATTCGGCAACCAGCTTACGCCGCTGGAAAAATGGAACATGATCATCGTAACGTCCGATTCATTTACCTACAAACGTACCACCTGGATTGGAGGTTGTTTGGATACCGCTACCGTATTTGTACCTGTGCCGCAGCCTCCCGACCTCCCGTACACCGTTACCCCGAACCCAATTTGTCCGGGCGAATCTGCCCAAATCGTGGTGACACCCAATCCGCTGAATACCACCCTGGAATGGGAGGAAAGCACCGCCACGACCTTGAGTTGCGATGATTGCCCAGCTCCATTAGCAACGCCGCTTTCCACAACTACCTATCACGTAACAACTCCCGATGCTCAATGCCCCAGCGGCGCTGATATCACGGTGGAGGTCAAGCCGCTGCCCCAATTGGCACTCGCAGAAAATCCATCGTCGTGCCAGGGTGCTCCGGTAGTGCTCAACGGTACCAATGAACAGGGCGTTACGTACTCCTGGTCACCTTCCACCTACCTGGACAATCCCAATATTGGCAACCCGACCGCCACCCCGACGCAGGCTGATATAGTGACCTACGTGGTACAGGCAGAAAAAGATGGTTGTAAAGTGGAAGGACTGGTGGTGTTGACGGCTTATTTTGCAACTATTGAAATAACAACGCCGCCCCAATCGCTTTGTGCCGGTGATCAATTGACCCTGACTACCAACACCACCGGCACGCCGGGGACGATAGGCTGGCTTCCGGCCGGGCCGGAAATTACGCCTACCTCTACAGATACTTACAAGGCCACCTTGTTTTTCGGCGATGGTTGTACGGTGCAGGATTCGGTAGAAATCGTCGTGCAGCCATTGCCAACCATTTCATTGAAAGATACGGTAGTTTGCGCCGGAAATGGCGTCATGTTGGGCGGATCGCCTCAGCCTGGGGTGGTTTACCTCTGGTCGCCTGCTACCGGATTGAGCAATCCAAACATTTACAACCCGATTGCGACGCCAGGCACTGCTACTACCTATACGTTGATTGCAACGAACTCAACGGGCAATTGCCAGGTTGACGGTCAGGTGTCGGTTGGTGTTGCGGATGCAACAGTATCGGCTGGTCAGGATCAGGATATTTGTGCAGGGGAAACCGTGTCATTAACGGCAACCATTAACGGAACAACAGGAGGGACGTTTGGATGGACGAATGGACAGGCGGCGGCTACGATTATTGTGATGCCAACCACCGACCATACCTATACAGTAAGTTATATGTACGGCCCGAATGAAAGTTGTCTGGCAACGGATGTGGTTACGGTGTTCGTCGACAGTGTTCCAGTTTTGGATGTGATCCAGGCTCCTATCGATTCCGTGTGTGCGGGCGCGACAGTGGTGTTGAAAACCAAAATCAAAAAAGGCGCAGGCACTTTGACGTGGTTTGAAAATGGCGTAGCCATCCCAGGTGCTGCCATTGATTCCATTACGGTGACGCCACAAGGGGGCGCCTCTGTTTACTCGGTGATGGTAACCGGGGCCAACGGTTGTACTGGCACAGCGCAGCCCGTGACGGTTCTGACCAGGAAATGTTTCGACGTGCCCAATGCGTTCACCCCGAACGGCGATGATGCCAATGATTTGTTCGGTCCCATCTTTTTCGATGGAGCAGCGGAGGTTGTGGAGTTCAATATTTACAACCGATGGGGTCAAAAAGTCTTTACCGGTTCGGATACCAGCCGCAATTGGGATGGCAAGGTAGACGGTAAAAATGCCCCCAGCGATGTGTATGTGTATCAGATCCGGGTGAGGTTTGCCAATGGCGATGAGGAGAATAAGGCAGGAGAGGTGAATTTGATTCGATGAGGGCATAACAAATGGGGGAAATTCCTCCTCCCGGGTCTTCGTCAACTTGTCTATGAGTTGTCTCCCTGCGGTCGACAAGACAGCGTACGTGCGGGGGCTGGGGGAACTCGGATTTCTCGGCTACGCCTCGAAATTTGTGGGTGCTGGATATAATTTCGAG